>JBKPMI010000060.1:0-10614 GCA_046732075.1 Acidobacteriota bacterium
CATGTACTCCAGTACGCGCTCGCACGTCTCGCCCGGCAGGACGTCCGAGATCTCGGAGCGGCCTTCCTCGTCCACCTGAACGAGAACTTCGTGCGCTTCTCCGAAGAGGTTGTGGAGGTCCCCCAGGACGTCGTGGTAGGCGCCCATCAGGCAGAAGCCGATGTAGTACGGGCGGTCCGGGCGGAACGGGTGAAGCGGCAGCGTCTCGTCGATGTCGCGGAGGTCGATGAAGCGTTCGATCTTGCCGTCGGAGTCACACGTGATGTCGGCGAGCGTCGCGAACTCCGTGGGCTTTTCGTTCAGGCGGTGAATCGGCAGGATCGGGAAGAGCTGGTCGATCGCCCAGGAGTCCGGGAGGGACTGGAACACCGAGAAGTTCAGGACGTACTTGTCGGCGAGCATCGTCTCCATGTCCTCGAACTCTTCCGGGATCTCCTTCAGGGTCTTCAGGTCCTTGTGGATGCGCTCGCAGATCTGCCAGAAGAGCATCTCGCCCTTGGACCGGTCCTCCAGCGAGAGGTGACCGAGATTGAAGAGCGTGAACAGCTCCTCCTTGTACTGGAGGGCGTCGTGGTAGCTCTCGCGGAGGTTCTTGGCGTTGACCTCCTTCAGGATGCCGGCGAGCTCCTGCACGACGTTCGGATCGCTCGCTGCGACCCGGACGCGCCGACCCTGCTCGATGCGGTCCGCCACGTCGAGGACGTTCGTGACGAGAACGGAGTGGAACGCGGTGACCGCCCGCCCCGACTCGGTCACGAGCGTGGGCGGCGGGACGTCCTCCTCGTCGCAGATCGTCTTGATCGTGTAGACGACGTCGTTCGCGTACTCCTGCACCGAGTAGTTCATCGAGGAGTCGAACGCGGTCTTCGAGCCGTCGTAGTCGACGCCCAGGCCGCCGCCCAGGTTCAGGTACCGGATCGGCACGCCGAGAGCGCGCAGCTTCGCGTAGACGCGCCCCGCTTCCCGGATCGCGTCCTTGACCTTGCGGATGTCGGTGATCTGCGAGCCGATGTGAAAGTGCAGCATCACCAGCGAGTCCAGCATCTTCCGGCGCTTGAAGATCTTCACCGTCTCGAGCATCTCGGGGGTCGTGAGTCCGAACTTGGCGGCCTCGCCCCCCGACTTCGCCCACTTCCCGGAGCCGCGCGCGTAGAGCTTCACGCGCATGCCGACGAGCGGCCGCACCCGGCGCTGGCGCGCGACGGCCAGAATCCGGCCGAGCTCGGAGACCTTCTCGAGGACGAGCACGACCTTCTTGTGCATCCGGATCCCGTTCATCGCCATCCCGATGAGCGCGTCGTCCTTGTAGCCGTTGCAGACGATGAGCGCCTCCTCCGAGAGGTCCGCGGCGAGCGCCGCGAGGAGCTCCGGCTTGGATCCGGCCTCCAGGCCGTAACCGTACTGGCGCCCGGCCTCGATGATCTGCTCGACGACGACGCGCTTCTGGTTCACCTTGATCGGGAAAACCCCGCGATAGACGTTTCCGTACTCGAACTCCTCGATCGCGCGAGCGAACGCTTTGTTCAGGTCGCCCACGGCCGACGCGAGGATCTGGGGGAATCGGATGATGATCGGGGGCGTGATCCCGCGGAGGCCGACCTCGTCGACGATCTGCTTGAGCGCTACGCCCCGCTCGGGATCGCGGGTCGGCCGCACCACGAGGTTGCCGTCTTCGGAGACGTGGAAGAACCGCTTCCCCCAGTGCGGGATTCCGTAGAGGCTGGCGGCGTCGTCGAACTTCTCTCCCGGACGGGGGCGGGCGACCGCGTAGGCGCGGTGAGGTCCGCGAATCGGCTTGGGTGTGGCCATCAGCGCGAATCGTACACGGAGCCGGGCCGGGCCGACGCGCGGGGCGCGCCTTCCGGGAGCCGAACGTCGAGCTGCGGGGTCGGAAGGGCGATCCCGCGGGCGGTCAGCGCCGAGTAGACGAGCCGGTTGATCTCGCTTCGAAACGCCCCGGCGCTGTGAAGAAGCCGGGACGTCCAGCAGAGGAGCTCGAACCGCAGGCCCGCCTCGCCGAAGCCCTCGAACCACACCTTCGGCTCCGGGTCGGTCAGGACGTTCTCCGAGCGGCTCGCTGCCTCGAGAAGGGCGGCCTCGACGTGCGCGGGGTCGTTCCCGGACGCCACGGTCACCGGGATCCGATAGCGCACGCGGGGCTGGCGGAAGCTCCGGTTGACGACGGTGTCGCTGATGAACTTCGAGTTCGGAACGATCAGCGAAATGTCGTCGTTCGTCCGGACGACGGTCGCGCGGCCGCGGATCTCCGTGACTTCGCCAACGACGTCTCCCAACTCGATCGAGTCGCCGACCTGGATGGGCCGCTCGATCAGAATCACGAGCCCGGCGACGAAGTTCTTCACGATGTCCTGCAGTCCGAACCCGAGACCGATGCCGAGCGCCCCGCCGAACACTGCGAGCGTGGTCGCGTTGACGCCGAGCGGCTGCAGGGCGACGAGGACCCCCAGGAAGAGAATGACGTAGCCGAGCACGCGCCCGATCGCGTACCGGGTCCCGGCCGTGAGGCGCGTCCGCCCGAGGAGGCGATCGGCCACCAGGTTCCGGACCAGCCGCGAGAGAAGGAGACTGGCCGCGATGATCGCGGCGGCGATCAGGAGGCTCGATACCGTCACCTGCGTTTCGCCGACCCGGAACAGACGGGTGGAAAGGAAGTTACCCACACCGTTCGAAGGTGCACGATCGATGCCCCGGTCGGGTCCCAAACACCGGCGCCGAGCCGCGCGAACTGACTCGTTCTCCTCGCGGGCGCGCTTCCGGCGGCGGATCGCCGATGGTGGCCCGAGCGCGCGCTTCAGGGCCTGGCGAGCAGCTCCATGGCCGCGAGCGTCACTGTCTTCACGCCCGTCCGGATCGTCGGCTCGCGGTCCGGGGCGAACTCCGAGGAGTGGAGCGAGGGGAGCGGCGCTCCTCCGGCCTTCGCGGCCGCCGCCTTCGCCGGCTCGACCGCACCGACCCAGAGGATCGCGGCGGGAACTCCCGCACGGCCGAATTCGGAGAAGTCCTCTCCACCCATGACGGGCTGTCCCTCCGTGACGTTCGCCGCGCCGAGCCCGCGCGAGAGCGCGCCGGCGATGCGCTTCGTCAACGCCGGATCGTTGTAGGTCGCCGGAGTTCCATCGGTCACTTTCACCTCCGGCGGCTTCGGCGCCATGGCCGCGGCGGCTTCGGCTTTCGCGATGCGGGCGATCGCCTCGAGGAGGTGCTTCCGGACCTCGTCCTTGTACGACCGCACGGTGAGCTGCAGCTTCACCTCGTCCGGGATGATGTTGTGCTTCGTGCCGCCGTGGATGGAGCCGACGGTCACGACCGCGGGGTCGAGCGGATTGTTCTCGCGCCCCACGATGGTCTGGAGAGCGAGAACCGTCCGGGCGGCGATCACGATCGGGTCTACGGTCGTGTGGGGATAGGCGCCGTGCCCCCCCTTGCCGTAGATGGTGATGTCGACCGAGTCCACGTTGGCGAGCGCGAACCCCGGGACGTACTCGACCTTGCCGGCGGCGGCCTGGGCGCTGTCGTGGATGGCGAACGCGAAGTCCGGTTTCGGGAACTTCGTGTAGAGCCCGTCCGCGAGCATCGCGCGCGCGCCGCCGCCTCTCTCCTCGGCGGGTTGTCCCACCAGGACGAGCGTACCCCGCCAGAGCTTCTTCCCGCGGGAGAGGAGGGTGGCCGCGCCGATCCACGACGTCATATGAATGTCGTGCCCGCACGCGTGCATGACGTGCACGGTGTCGCCCGAGTCGTCCGTCGTCGTCGCCTTGCTGGCCTAGGGGAGACCGGTCCTCTCCTCGACCGGCAGCGCGTCGAGGTCGGTCCGCAGAAGGACGGTCGGTCCCGGTCCGTTGTGCAGGACGCCGACGACGCCGGTCTTTCCGATTCCCGTAGACACCTCGTAACCGAGAGCGCGCAGGCGGTCCGCCATCTTCGCCGCGGTCTTCTCCTCTTGAAACGAGAGCTCCGGGTTCTGGTGAAGGTCGAGGTAGAGCTTCTCGAGATCCGGGTAGATCGAGTCGAGCGGCGCGAGGACAGGGGAGGCCGGGGCGGCTGGCGGAGTCGCGGTCGCCGCCCTTACGGAAAACGACGCGGCGAGCGACGCCACGAGAAAAAGCGCGAGCGTCCGGAATTTCATCTGGAACCTCCGAGGTCGGCAAACGAGACCAGACGCGCCGCCCGGTGTCAAGGAGCGCTATGCGACACTTGGCGAAATGACCGAGTCGACGGCGCGAAAGCCCGCGCGCCCCGGAACCGTCGCGAGCCTTCGCGCCGCTCTCCGGTCCCGCCGGATCGGCGCCGTCACCCTCCAGTCCTTCTCGTCCGGTCTCCCGCTCGGGCTCATCTGGATCGCGCTGCCGGCGTGGCTCACGTATCGCGGCGTGGACATCAAGACGGTCGGGCTCTTTTCTCTTGCGCAGGCGCCGTGGACGTTCAAGTTCCTCTGGGCGCCGCTGATGGATCGCTACCGCCTGCCCTTCCTGGGCCGCAAGCGGTCCTGGATGATCGTCTGCCAGGTCTTCCTATTCGCCGGGACCGCGCTTCTGGCCACCCAGGCCGCGGATCCCCGCGTCGCTCCGGTCGCCGCGCTCGCGGTTCTCATCGCGTTCTGGTCGGCGTCGCAGGACATCGCGATCGACGGCTATGCGGTCGAGATCCTCGAACGGGAAGAACAGGGTCTCGCGGTCGGCGCGCGCGTGGCGCTGTACCGCGCGGCCACCCTCATCGCCGGCGCCGTGGCGATCACGGTCGGCGAGCGGATCGGATGGAGCCGGGTGTTCTGGGGCCTCGCGCTCCTCTTCCTTCCGATGATGGCGGTCGTCGTCTGGTCGCCCGAACCGGACGTCGCGGCGCCGGCCCCGAAGACGCTGCGCGACGCGGTCCTGGATCCGATGATCGACATCTTCCGGCGCTCGCGCGCCGTCCAGATCATCGGCTTCCTGCTCCTCTACAAGTTCGGCGAGAACCTGGCGACCGCGCTGACGCGACCCTTCCTGATCCAGAAGTGCTACTCGCCCGAGGACGTCGGGCTCGCGACCGCGACGATCGGCCTCGTCGCGATCATCGTCGGGACGTTCTTCGGCGGCCTGATGACCGAGCGGATCGGCCTCGGCCGCGCACTCTGGATTTTCGGGATCATCCAGGCGGTGGGGTTCCTCGGTTACGTGGTCGTCGATCGCCTGACCCCGGGATCGCCGTGCGCCGGCGGTCTTCCCGCGCCGGACCTCGCGCAGCCGCTTTCCCACCGGCTCACCATGTACGGGGCGATCGCCGTCGAGAACGCGTGCCAGGCGATGGCGACCGGCGCCTTCGGCGTCCTCCTGCTCCGGCTGACCCAGAAGCAGTTCTCCGCCACGCAGTACGCGCTCTTCTCCAGTGTCTTCGCCCTGGGGCGGACGCTCGCCGGACCGCCCGCGGGATTCCTGGTCGACGCGCTCGGGTGGACCCCCTTCTTCCTGGTGTCGACGCTCGCTTCGATTCCGGGGCTCGTCCTCCTTCAGCGTTTCTCGCCGTTCGGACTCCGGGAGCCCGAGATCGCGGACGTGCGCCCGGTGGAGCAGCGGCCCGTGACGCGAGCGGTGCTCGCGGCGCGCGCCCTCGCCGGAGCGGCGATCGGGACTCTCTTCGCCGGCCTGACGTCCGCGCTGCTCGCCGCGTTCAAGGCGGCGCGCGGCCACGCCGGTCAGCCCCTCGATGTCGGCGGCGAGATTCTCCGTCTCGTTTCTCCGCAGGCCCCGGCGGGCTGGATCCGGCTGGCGGGCATCGCGGTCTTTGGCATCCTCTGCGGAGGGGCGGTGGTGGCTTTCGTCGCGGCGCGGCACGGGGTCCGGCCGGCGGACGGCCGGACGATCTGACAATTCGACAACCGGGAGGTGTGATTTGAAGAAGGTCGCGTTCGTTCTCGTCCTGACGCTCGGGGCCGGCCCGGCTCCAGCACTGCCCGCAAGGGCTCGCCCGACGCCGGCTCGCCCTGCGGCAGGTGGTCCCGTGCGGTACGGGATACCCCCGCTCGCTCCGGGCCAGCTCTGGGTCACCTCGGTTCCGGTCGGGCTCGAGGTGCGGCTGGGGGACGACCCGCGGGTCGCGCCGGTCGGTCGGACCCCGCTCGTCCTCGATGCGCGCAAAGCGGGAAACTCCGTCACCGTGACCCTCCGGAAAAGCGAGGCGATGGGCCCGCTTCCGACCCAGACGGACATCGCCGACTTCACGTACGCGAAGAGCGGAAGCGCCGGCACCCGCGACGAGGCCACGGGAAAGATCGAGTACGCCGACGTCTCCCTGACCTACCGGACACGGTTGCCCGAGAAGCAGACGGTCATCGCCCTCTTCCAGGGGGGCCACATGGCCGCGGCGGATGTCGATCGCCTCTATCCGCCCGGATCGAACTTCCGGTTTCCCGACGAGATCGTCCGGGCGAGCCTCGCCGACCGGGGCGTGTCCGCCGATCTCATCCGCTCCGCGATCTCGCGTCTGCACCGCGGCGGAAAGATCGCCGTGCCGAGCAAGTCCGGGTGGCTCGTCGTCGAGGCCACAGCGTCCGGAATGGTCGAGGTGATCGACGAGAGCGCGGAGCGCTACCGGTAACCGATGCGTCACGTCCTCGGAATCGACGCCGGCGGGACGAAGACCCGGGCCCTCGTCGCGGACGAGAACGGCCGGATCGTGGGGGACGCGCTCGGCGGTGGCGCCAACCTCCGCACCCACGGGGAGCTGGAGGTCGAGAAAGTGCTCCACGCCGTGATCGAGGACGCCTGCATCGGGCTGGCGACGCTGCCCGACGCCGTGGCGCTGGGGATCGCGGGCGCCGACCGGCCGCCGGACGAGGCCGTCCTCCGCGGGATCCTGCGCCGCATCGGGTTCCGGAGCCGCGTCGTCGTGACCAACGACGCCCGGATCGCCTTCATCGCGGGATCCGACGAGCGGGTCGGCCTCGCGATCGTGTGCGGGACCGGGTCGATCGCATGGGGTCGGAACCGGGAGGGGGAGATCGCGCGCTCCGGGGGATGGGGATGGCACCTCGGGGACGAAGGCTCGGGCTTCTGGATCGGGGAGCGAGCGATCCGGGCGGTTCTCCGTGCCGTGGACGGCCGCGGCCCCGCGACCACGCTCGACCGGGCGCTCTCCGAGCATTTTGCGATCGCGGAGCCGGAGCAGATCCTTTACGCCATCTACGACCGGGAATTCCCGCGCACCCGGGTCGCGAAATTCTCCGCGCGCGTGGACGCGGCGGCCCGCGCCGGAGACCGCGTCGCGAAGGCGATCCTCGACGAGGCCGCGGCGGAGCTGGTCTGCGCCGCGGCGAGCGTGCGGGACCGGCTGCGCCTGGAGGAGGCGCCCTACGACGTCGTCCTCTCCGGTGGCACGTTCGCGGCGGTTCCGACTCTCGAGGCCGAGGTCGCGCGCCGCCTGCAGAGCTCGCGGGCTCGCGTGAAACCCCTGACGGAGGCACCGGCGATCGGAGCGGTGAAGCTCGCGATCGAAGCGCTGGGCTTGCCGGATCCGGCGCCGGCCGCGTCGTGAAGCGACTCATCGTGAACGCCGACGACTTCGGGAGGACGCGCGGGATCAACTCCGGCGTCCTCGAGGCACACCTCTCCGGCATCGTGACCTCCGCGACGGTGATGGTGCTGGAGCCGGCCGCGGAGCAGGGGATCGGGGAGGCGCTGCGGCGCGCGCCGAAGCTCGCCCTCGGCCTCCACTTCGCCGTGACGGGCGGAGGGCTTCCGGCCTCCGCGCCGGATCGGATCCCGGTTCTCCTCGTGGACGGCCGCTTCGCGCGGATCCCCGACCGGCTTCCCGCCGAGATCCCGGAGGTCGAGGTTCGCCGCGAGCTGGAGGCCCAGATCCTCCTCTTCGAGAAGCTGGCCGGACGCCCGCCGTCCCACCTCGACTCGCACCATCACAGCGCCCTTCATCCCTCGATCCAGCCGGTCTTCGTGGAGGTGGCGCGGCAGCGTGGTCTGCCGGCGCGGGCCTCGAACGAGGAAGCGCGGGCGGCGCTCCGCACCGCGGGCGTGAAGACCACGGATCGCTTTCTCGACGGTTTCTACGGGGACGGCGCGACCGCCGAAAATCTCCGCGCGACGCTCGCCTCTCTCGAGGACGGCACGAGCGAGCTCATGTGCCACCCCGGGCGCGCCGACAAGGAGCTCATCGCGGGGAGCACGTACGCCCGGCAGCGGGAGCGGGAGCTCGAATTCCTGTGTAAACCCGACATCGTGGAGCTCCTCGCGCGTGAGGGGGTCGAGCGGATCGACTTCCGCGACCTGTGAGCGTCGAGGTCTTCCGGACGCGCGCCGCGCTCGCCGGGAGCGCCGCCGCGGCGCTGGCGGAAGTTCTCCAGCGCCGGAGGCGTCCGGTCCTCCTTCTTCCCGCGGGCCGGACGGCGGTTCCGGTCTATCGCGAGCTCGTGCGACTGCATCGAACGGGACGCGCGCCGATGGCCCACGCGATCACGTTCAACCTGGACGAGCTCCGGGTCCCGCCGGAAGACCCGCGCAGCTTCCGATCCTTCATGGACCGGCATCTCTTTTCCCGCGTGGACCTGCCCGAGAGCCGGATCCGGTTCCTTCAGGGGGATGCGGAGGACCCGGAGCGCGAGTGCGCCCGCTACGAGCGGCGGCTCGCGCGCGAGGGACCGCCGGACCTGGCGTTCGTCGGGATCGGCGTCAACGGCCATGTCGCATACCTCGAACCGGCGCGCGCCCTTCCCTCCCGGACCTCGCTCGTGCATCTCTCGGCGGCGACGCGGCGCCGGCTCATGCAGGACGACGTCCGGCCCGTCCCCCGGGAGGCGCTGACGGTCGGGCTCGAGACGATCCTGGCGTGCCCGGCGATCCTGCTCGTCGCGGCCGGGCGGGAAAAAGCGAAGGCCGTCGCGGCCGCGCTGGAGGGTCCGGTGACGCCGCGTTGTCCGGCGTCCTTTCTCACCGTGCACCCGGGGCTTTCGGTGATGCTCGACCGCGCAGCCGCGTCCGGGCTTGCGTCTTCCTAGTGACTCTCCTTCGATCCGTGCTCCAGGAGGCGCTTCGTCAGGAAAACGATTCCGATCATCTGCACCCACTCCGAGAGAATGTTTCCGTAGACGTGCCCCCACTTCGAGCCCGCGTTTCCGTTGAAGAACAGGAACGCCCACACCGCTCCGGTCACGATCAGGAAGATCGTCAGCGAGTGGTGGTACACGAAATCGACGACCGGGTTCGCGAAGTGGCCCCGGGGACGCCGGCTCTCGACCGAGCCCGTCTCGTAGAGGAGCTTCGTTCCAACCACCAGGAAGATCGAGCCGCTCCAGTCGGCGACCGCGTTCCCGAAGAATTCGCCCCATTTCGTCTCGGCGTCGGCTTTTGCGTAGAGGACGATCCAGAGCAGAAGGATCGCGGCGAAGACGAGGGAGAGCGAGTGCTCGTGAAGGAACTCGAGAAACGGGCCGCGCTTGCGGCGGGAGCGTTTCGTCACCGGCGGCCGCGGCTCTCGAGCGCCGTCCGAAGGTCGCCCTTCGCGGCGTCCAGCCGCTTTCGCGCCTCGGCGTAGCGAGCGCCGGTCCGTCCCATCAGGATCGCGGCGCGCAGCTCGCCGCGGGCGCGGCCGAGCAGCCGGCGCGCGTCCTCGGACGAGACGCCGCAGGCCGCGCCGACGATGCGCAGCGCGCGGTCACGGAGCTTCTCGGAGCCGGCGCGGAGGTCGATCATCCAGGGACCGAAGACCTTTCCCGCCGAGGCGAGCGCCGAGGTCGTGATCTGGTTGAGAGCCATCTTCGTGGCCGTGCCCGCCTTCAGCCGCGTCGAGCCCGCGACGACTTCGGGGCCGACGTCCAGCCGGACGACGACATCGGCGATCTTCGAGCGTCCTTCCGGGCGGCTCGCGGTGACGAGCACCGTGCGTGCTTTGCGCCGCCGCGCGGCCTCGAGCGCCGCGCGGACGAAGGGCGTCACCGACGATGCCGACACGCCGACCACCAGGTCGCCCGGCCGGACCCTCGCGGCGCGCCGCGCGCCCTCGTCCGCCCGATCCTCCGCTCCCTCCCGCGCGCGGAACACGGCGCCGCGTCCGCCGGCGATGACGGCGACGACGCGCCGCGGGTCGGTTCCGAAGGTCGGCGGGAGCTCCGCGGCTTCCAGAACCACCAGGCGGCCGCTCGTGCCGGCGCCGAAGAGCAGGCAGTTGCCGCCCGCGAGGTACGTGTCGCGAAAAGCGTTCGCGGCGCGGACGATCGCGGGTCGCGCCAGGCGCAGCGCCGCGAGGACTTTCCGGTCCTCCGACTGGAGGAGAGAAACCGTCCGCTCGATGCCGAGGCGATCCAGCCGCGCGCTCTTCGGATGAATTCCTTCTGTCGCGAGCCGGCGCCAGCGCGAGGTCTTCGTTCGGTCCGGCATCGGGCCGAGTCTATTTCCAGGCTTCCCGGACCGGTGCCGTAGGCTCAGCGCGCCGATTCGAGCTCGCCGACCGCCCCGAGGATCCGGTCGACCTCCGCGAGGTCGTTGTACGCGTGCGGAGAGAAGCGCACGGCGCCCTCGCGCGTCGCGGCGATCATGCCGCGCTCCTCCAGCGCCTTCGTGGCCCGGAAGCTGCCGCCGCCCGGCGGGACGGCCGCCAGGACCCCGGAGG
>JBKPMI010000061.1:0-7342 GCA_046732075.1 Acidobacteriota bacterium
CACCACCACTGGTGGCCGGTGATGCGGATCTCGAGCGCGTCGGGACCTCCGGGGGTCGCGATTTCGCGGCCCGCGCGGACGCTCGCCACCAGCAGGACCAGGAGGAGCAACGCCGAGATCGCCGTCCCGGCCGCCACCGCGCGGACGCGGCGCGGGTCACTTTCGGGATACCCGCCGCCGCGGCGGACGAGCGCGACGCCGAGCAGAGCGAGCACGGCAAGGCCGACGGCGACGCAGACGCCGAGCATCAGCCAGTGGAGATTGGCGATCCGATGCGCTTCCGGAGACGCGGTGTCGAACACCGGGTAGCGGGCCCAGCATCCCGTCGACAGCAGAAGGAGCACGCCCGGGGCGGCTCGCTTCAACGGGAAGTCCTCCCCTCCCCCGCCTGGAGATGCTCCTGCCGGGGACCGGGCGCCGCGGCGACGCCCCGATCGGCCTTCATCGTCTCGATGTAGGCGACGATCTGCCAGATCTGGTACTCCGGGATCTTCCCGCGCCACGAGGGCATTCCGTTGGGCCGTCCCTCGACGATCGTCGCGAAGACGTTGCCCGGCTCCTTGCCGTAGATCCAGACGTCGTCCATGAGAGCCGGACCGATCCCGCCGCCCCCTCGGAAGTGACAGCCCGAGCAGTTGTACCAGCCGTAGAGCCGCTGTCCTTCGGTTTCGGCGTACGCGTTTCCCTCGTACGGGTTCTTCATCGACAGCGGCGGAGACTTGGGTCCGGCCTCGAGCGAGCCGAGGGCGATCGACTCGGGCCGCGCCGCGAGCGGCGCCTTCTCGTGGAGGACGCGCCGGCTCTTCTGACACCCCGCCGCCGCGGCCACACCCAGCGCCAGGATCGCGGCGGCCGCGCGCACCAGTCTCATTTCGCGGCCCGCTGATCGGGACCCGACCGCGGGACTCCGTAGGCGTCGAGGATTCGGTCGATCTCGGCCCGCCGGCGCACGAGGACCGCGTCGATTTCGTCCCGCAGTGCGTCGTTTCCCCGCCGCACCGCAACGGACACGTCGAAGACGAACGGCAGGAAAGGAAGGTCGATCTGCGGCGAGACCGGCGTCAGGACCAGCCTCACCGGCTGCCGCTTCGCAAAGTAACCGGCGAGCGGCCCCCAGACGAGAGCGGCGTCCACGTCCCCCTTCGCGACGGCCTCGACGATGCGGGCCGGCGGATTCTCCTGGGAGTAATCGCCGTACACCGAGTAACCGACGACGTTGTTCACGATCCCGCGGCGCGAGAGCGCGTGCGCCGGAGGGGAGCTGGCGTAGTCGTCGCCCACGATCTGCACGCCGACCTTGAGCGACTTCAGCCGCGGATCGTCCAGGGACCGCAACCGCAGGCGGCGGTCCGCGCGCGACACGAACACGTACGTCGACCGGTAGTAGGGACGGGTCGGCAGGGCCATCTCGACGCTGGTCGGAAGGCCGACCACGGCGTCGCAGAGACCCGCCTTCAGCGTGTTTCGCAGGAACCCGCGGCGCTGCGCCCACCAGGTGTATCGGAGCGTCGCGTGGAGATCGCGCGCGAGGATCTCGGCGATCCGGTTTTCGAAGCCCTCCCGCCGGGCGTTCGAAAACGGCAGGTTGTTCGGGTCCGCGCAGACGCGAAGATCGCGCGCCCCCGCGATCGCCGTCGCAAGGAGGAGCGCGAACGCGGCCGCCGCTCTACGGCAGCGCGAACGCATACAGCATTCCTCCCTTGGTGGTCGCCTGCGGCAGGTCCTGCATGGCGTTGACCATGCCGAGCGCGGCCGTCTGGTCACGCGGATCGAGGTCGCCGGCGACGATCGCTCCCGCCCACCCGCCGACTCCCGACAGCACCGCAACGTACTGCTTTCCGTCCGGGCCGCGGTACGAGATCGGCTGCCCCACGATCCCGGACCCGACCTTGAAGCGCCACAGCGGCGCGCCGGTCTTCGCGTCGACCGCCTTGAACCAGCCGTCCATGGTGCCGTAGAAGACGACGTCGCCGGCGGTTGCCAGCGCTCCGCTCCAGACGGGAAATTTCTCCTTCACGCTCCAGACCCGGGCGCCCGCGACGGGATCCCACGCGTCGAACTCCCCGCGGTGGCCGCCCGGACCCGCGAACATCTTCACGTTCGCCCCGACGAACGGCGTTCCCTCGATGTAGTTCGCTTCCACCCCCTCTTCGTCCTGGCAGAGGTTCTGGTGCGGGACGTAGAGGAGCCCGGTCCGCGGCGAGAAGGCCGAGGGCTGCCAGTCCTTGGCGCCCGGCGCCGCCGGACAGATGTCGCGCACGACGACGCCGACGTGCGGCGCCTTTTCCGGTACCTCGATCGGACGTCCCGTTCGGAGGTCGACGCCCTTCGACGTCGTGATGTATCCGTACGGCTTCGCGGAGATCACCTCGCCGGTGGCGCGATCCACGACGTACATGTATCCGTTGCGGTCCGGGTGGATCAGGACCTTGCGCCCGCCGGCGGCGGCGGGGAGATCGATCAACACGTTCTCGTTGACGCCGTCGTAGTCGTAGAGATCGTGCGGGCTCCACTGGTAGGCCCACACGGCCTCGCCCGTGTCGGGCCGCCGCGCGAACACCGCCGCCGTCCACTTGTTGTCGCCGGGGCGCTGATCCGGGTTCCACGGGCCCGGATTCGACGTGCCGTAGTAGAGGAGGTCGAGCTGCGGATCGTAGGAGACGAAGCCCCAGACCGTTCCCCCGCCGATCTTCCAGAGCTCCGGCGGCCAGGTCCGGACACCCAGGTCCTTCCCGCGATCCGCCGCGTAGAAGGGTCGGAAGCCCGGACCGATGCGCACCTCCGCGTCGGGACCGGTCGAGAAGGCCTGCCAGACTACCTTCCCGCTCGACGCGTCGAGGGCCGTCATCTTGCCGCGAACCCCGAACTCCCCCCCGCTGTCGCCGACGAAGACCTTTCCTTTCGCGACGAGCGGCGCCATCGTGATGGACTCTCCGCGGTTGATGTCGGCGACCTTCGTCTTCCACACCTCCTTGCCGGATTCGGCGTCCACTGCGATCGCCTGGCCGTCCAGGGTGTTGTAGAAGATCTTCCCGTCGGCATACGACGCGCCCCGGTTGACGACGTCGCAGCACGCCACCCCCTGGGACGCGGGCAGCGGGTTCGGCTTGTAGTCCCACTTGGCCGGCTGGCCCGGCTTGGTCAGGTCGATCGCGTAGAGAACGTTGGGGAACGGCGTAGCCACGTACATCGTGGAGCCGACCACGAGCGGCGCGGCCTCGTTGCCGCGCGTCGTGCCGGTCGAGAAGGTGAACGCGACCTGCAGCCGCGAGACGTTGCCCACGTTGATCTGATCGAGGCCCGAGAAGCGGGTGGACGCGTAGTCCTTGCCGGGCGTCAGCCACTGGCCGTCCTCCGCGCCGATGGAGGCCGACGCCGGGGGCGAACCCGAGCGCGTCGCGGCGTAGTCGGGTTTGCGACCGGGCGACTCTTTCCTGCAGGACGTCGCGATCGGCGGAAGGAGCGCCGCCAGGAGGAGGTACTGCGCTGCCCGGAGAGGAGGTAAAGCCCTCACCGCTCGTCACCTCGCCATGTTCGGCCGGACCGTTTCGCCCCCCCTCCCGAAGGCATCACGACGAATCCTATCGACGGCGATGGGAGGCCACAGTTCCGCGCCACCCCTCGCGAATCCGAATCGCTCCCAGTGAGATCGGAGCGGCTTCCCAGAAGTCGTCCAGCCGGTTGACCACCCACCGGCCGGACGCGAGCTGGAGTCCGAAGCGAAGCTTCCGATCCCGGCGGTTCGCCCGGATCAGACCGGTGGCTTCGGCTTCGGTGCCCGAGATCCACTCGGTCTCGCCGCGCACGTCCCGTATTTCTCCGAGGCCGCGGACGGCTTCGGCCTTCCAGCGTTCGACCGCGGCCGGCGCCTCCGACCCCCGCAGGTCGGGGGCGAGAAGCGTCGCGGCGCGCTCGTAGCGGCCCTGCGCGACGTGGTCGAGGAAATGTTCGACGACCGCGCCCGGAGTTTCGGGCACGGCGCTCCGCCGCACGCGGGCCACCGCCAGGAAAAGCGCGATCGCCGCGAGCGGCACTGCCGCGATGCGCAGGACTCTTCTCACGCCCCCCGGAACGAGCAAGCGGTGTGCCGAGCGGGCCCGGAAGCTTCAGGCCGCCTTGCGCTTGAGAAGGCGGATGAGCGCCTTCTCGGAGCGCCGGAGTCCGCGCCGGACCGTCCCGAGCTTCTCGATCGACTCGGCCGTGCGATCGATCGTCCGGCCGCGCTCGAACGACGTGAGCACCGACGGATAGATGTACGACGCGCGGCAAACCGACGGCGTGTTCCCGAGACTCTCGGCGGTCTTCCGCACGGCCTGCGCCATCTTGCGCTTTCGGGCCGCGCGGCTTTCCCGCGGATGCGAGCCGGCGCGGGCGAGCTCGCTCGCGCACACGAGGGTTCCGAACCACGTCCGGAAATCCTTCGCGCTGAAGGCCTCGCCCATCGCCTCCTTGATATATTTGTTGATATCACGCCGCTTGACGTCGACGACCTTGCCGTCCCCGTCGACGTACTTGAACACCTCCGGGCCCGGCAGCTTCTTCAACTTTCGAATCATCGCGGCGGCCGTGCGGTCGCGCATCTCGGCCTGCTGCCGCTTTCCGGACTTGCCCGGGAAGTCGTAGGTCACGACGTCGCCGCGGACGTGGACGTGCCGGTTCCGGAGCGTCGCGATCCCGAAGCTGCCGTTCTCCGCGGCGTAGACCTGGCTGCCCGGACGCAGAAAGCACATCGAAAGAATCCGGACGATGCACGCGAGCACTTTTTCGCGCGGCAAACCGGGCAGGGCGAGATCCCGCCCCACGGCCGCGCGCATCCGCGGCAGGGCCTCCGCAAATTCCAGGATCCGTTGGAACTTCTGCGTCTCGCGGCGGCGGACGTGGAGCTCGCTGTACCGGTACTGCCAGCGGCCGGCAGCGTCGCGGCCGACCGCCTGGAGGTGCGCCGTCGCAGACGGCGCGATTGCGACGTCCTTCCATGCCGGGGGGAGGACGAGCGCGCGGATGCGGGCAACGTCCTTCGCGGAGGGCGCGCCGCCGCCGGCCGTGCGATAACGAAAGCCGGACTTCGGCGAGCCCAGTCGGCGGATGCCGTTCTTCTGCAGCCTCTCGATGCGCGTCATTCGAGCCGCCCCGTCTCAAGAACAGTGCCAGAGGCTCGCGCGGCGCGATTCTTGCGACGCCGGAGAGCTCCGAAGGAGGATCCGTGGCGAAAAAGAGGATCGCGACTGGAGAGACGGACTCGGGCACCAGGTCCGGGTTCTGGGAAGAGGTCAAAGCCGTTCTCGCGCCGGGAGACGAAACGGAGCCCAAATCCGCGACGAAACTCCTCGAGGAGGATCACGGCCGGGTCCGGGACCTCTTCGATCGGTACGAGGGCACGCGCGATCGCGCGACGAAGAAGAGGATCGTGGACGAGATCACCCGCGAGCTCACCCTGCACGCCCGGGTGGAAGAGGAAATCCTCTACCCGAGGTTCCTCAAGAGCCGGGGAGATCCGCAGAAAATGGTCCGCGAATCTTTCGAGGAGCACAAGGTCGTCGAGACGCTTCTCGCCGAGCTCTCCGGAATGCGCCCGTCCCACGAGCAATTCGAGGCCAAGGTCACGGTGCTGAAGGAGAACGTGCTGCATCACGCGAAAGAGGAAGAGCGCGACCTCTTCCCCGAGGTGGAAAGCCGCCTCTCGAAGCGTCAGCTCCGGGCAATGGGCGCGGAGATCGAGGATCGGAAGGAGGAGCTCCAGCGCAGCTTCGAAGGATCCCGCTCCCGCCGCCGGCCTTCCCGCATCCGGACCGGGTCCGCCCCGCGAAAGAGAGCAGCCCGAGCTCCCGGGCCGCGCCGCTCGCGCGCGTCGAAGCGCCGCTGAACGTCCCATAGAAAGCGAAAGCTCCGGTGGACGCGAATCCGCCGGAGCTTTCGACGCGTCCGGAGGGACGCGCTTTTTCCGTCGCTCTCCTACTTCTTCTTCGAGGAACCTCCCGAAGAACTTCCCGAACCCATCGATCCGCCGCGGGAGGAGGAGGAAGACTCGACATCCGAGTCATCGCTCTCGAAGCGTCCCTTCGAATCTCTCTCCCGATCGTTGCTGGAGGAACTTCCGCGATTGCTGTCGTGGCCGGAGCTCTGCCGGCTCTCGAAGTCACGATCGCCGCGATTGCTCTTGTCGTCAGGCACCACAAACCTCCTTGAATTAACCGGGACCCAATTGTCCCGTCGAGGAAAGCTGCAACTTCCGTTCCGTCGCAGCCGGAAGCTGAGCTCGCTTTTCCTCCTCTCCGCCGCGGACCGCGCGCGAAAATTCCCGCTTCGCGGCGTGGCTCATCTTTTGCTCCGGCGAAGAGTGCCCTCATCGAGAGTGCCCATCCGAGTCCAGGGCCACGACGATCCGACGAGACACAAAAGGAGGAGTTCCGTTGGCTCAATCTAAGTCCGAAGGACGGGGATTCGCGGGAATGGACGAGGAGAAGAGGCGGGAAGTCGCCCGCATGGGCGGCCGCGCGGCGCACCAGAAGGGCACCGCACACGAGTTCTCGTCGGAGGAGGCCCGCGAGGCCGGACGCAAGGGCGGGCGCGCCGTCAGCCAGAACCGCGAACACATGTCGGCGATCGGCCGGGAGGGGGGCGAGTCGCGAGCCGCGAATCAGCTCCGCAGAAATGGCGAGACTCGTTCGAAGGAGGGCGCTCCCCATCAAGACTCGGAAGAGGAAGACGACGAGCTGACCGACTGAACCCGTCGGCGGGCCGGCGGCGGGGTCGTCTTCCGCCGCCTCCCGTCCAAGTGGCACTGCGCTTGCTGACTTCATCCGGCGATGCCGCAGGAAATGAAGTGCGACCACCGGGGCTGCCGCTGCGAGGACGTGCTGGTCGAGCGCGGAAACAAGAAGTTCTGCAGCGAGCGTTGCGCCGAGATGGAGATGGCCGGGACGCCGGAGCCGCTGTGCCAGTGCGGCCATCCCGACTGCGCTGCGTAGCCTCCGGTTCGGGACAGGGGACACGGGACGAGGACAGGAACTGCCCGCAGTCCACTGAGGTCCTTTCCGCAAGTCCTTTCCGCTGTTCGCGTTCCGTTTCCCGTTTTTCGTTTCCCGTTTTCCCCCACCAATGGCAGGTCGGTTGCAGTTCTGTCCGGTTGGAGGCGACGAAATGCGAGCCATCTGGAGCGGTCACATCACGTTCGGTCTCATTTCCATCCCGGTCGGGCTCTACGCCGCCATCGAGGCGTCCGAGCACGTCTCGTTCCGGCTCCTGCACCGGAAGGACATGGCGCCCATCAAGTACAAGAAGTTCTGCAGCGAGGAGGACATCGAGGTTCCCAACGACCAGATCGTCAAGGGATATGAAGTCT
>JBKPMI010000062.1:0-3052 GCA_046732075.1 Acidobacteriota bacterium
GTTCTCAGTTCTCAGTTTTCCGCTCAGAGTTCTTTCGCGACGGCTTGACCAAGGCGGCCGAGCGCCGCCTCGTTGCGCCGGTAGTAGACCCAACGGCCCCGCTTCTCGCGCACGACCAGGCCGGCCCGACACAGGGCGTCCATGTGGTGCGAAACCACCGATTGCGACACGCCGAGTGACTCCTCGAGGTCGCAGGCGCAGAGCCCTTCCTCGTTGCCCGCGACGAGGGAGCAGCAGGACTCCCCCCGCGCCTTCAGGAGGTCCAGGATCTTCAGGCGCTTGCCGTCGGAGAGCGCCTTGAACGCCAGGACCCGCTCGTCCTCGGTTCCATACTTCTTCATATCCATATTCATAGATATATACGGGCCGGAAGTCAAGGGGTTTCGAGAAAAAAGGGGACAGATCTATTTTCCGGGTCTCAGCCCGGATGACCCTGGGTCGGCTTGTGGCCGTCCGTCTTGAAGACGGACTCGACCGTGTTCTCGATCTGGTCGTCGGGCAGGCCCTTCTCCTTGAGCTCCGCGGCCATCAGGGCCTCGCGCAGGCAGATTCCGCAGCCCGCGGCGTGATTGCTCGTGAAACAGGTCAGGAGCGTCTTGTGGCGGTGCGCCATGCTCTCCTGGCACTCGCAGAAGCAGTGGAGCCGGTCGAGCGTCGCGGGGTACCTGAACGCCGCCTCGTACGCCGGCACGACTTCCTTGTCGAACCGGGGGTCGGCGAAGAGCTTCGCGGGGAGGATCGGGCCCCGCTCGACGCACGCGGTGCACGAGTTGGTGGCCGCGGGCGGCGCGGGCGGAGCCTTCTTCGGGGAGGCCTTGGGGCCGGCGGCTCCCGCGTAGGCCGAGGCGGCGGCGACCAGGATGGCAACGATGACCAGGCGAGCTTTCATGGATCCTCCGGGCAGGCTAAACCCGGGAGGGCGGGGAATTCTTCCGAGCGGATGGCTGACAGCGGAGAGCGGACAGCTCTCAATCAGGACGCGGGTGCAGACCCCTTCGGGATCTGTCCCCGCAACTACTTCAGTTCGTCCATCATCTGATCGAGGGCCTCGCGGGGCGGCCGGGCCTTCGCGTCGGGCAGGATCGCGAGCGGCTTCTCCGGCAGCTGCAGCAGCGACAGGAAGTCCTTCTTCGTCGGCTCGACGTAAATGAGCCCCGTCAGGAATTCCTGCTTCTCCTGGCCTTCGTGGAGGAGACCGAGGGCCGCCATCTTGTTCATGGCGTCGTAGTCCTCCCGGAGCTTCCGGAGCCGGATGTGGGAGCCGTCGTGGAGGACGACGTCCTGCGTGGTGCCGGGATCGTAGTCCACCTGGATCTCTTCGAAGAAGGGGACGAATCCGATCTCCTGGATCGGGATCTCGTGGTCCTTCGCCCACTTGTACGACTTGGTCGAGTCCTCGTGGTTGTTGAAGGTCACGCAGGGCGAGATGACGTCGAGGAGCGCCGTGCCTCGATGGGCGATCGCGCCCTTGATGAGCGCCAGGAGCTGCTTCATGTCGCCCGAGAACGAGCGCGCGACGTACCCGCACCCGAGCTCGATCGCGAGCGCGCAGAGGTCCATCGCCGGAAGGTCGTTGACGACTCCGGTCTTCAGCTTCGAGCCCAGATCCGCGGTGGCCGAGAACTGTCCCTTCGTCAGACCGTACACGCCGTTGTTCTCGACGATGTAGATCATCGGCAGGTTCCGCCGCAGGAGGTGCACGAACTGGCCGGCGCCGATGGAAGCCGTGTCGCCGTCCCCGGACACCCCGATGTAGAGGAGGTTCGGGTTGGCGAGCGCCGAGCCGGTTGCGATCGACGGCATCCGGCCGTGGACCGCGTTGAAGCCGTGCCCCCGGTCCACGAAGTACGCGGTGGTCTTCGAGGAGCACCCGATCCCGGACATTTTCGCGACGGAGTGCGGGTCGACCCCCATCTCGTAGAACGCCTGCGTGATCTGCCGGGTGATGACGTCGTGGCCGCAGCCCACGCAGAGCGTGGACTTCAGCCCGCCGTACTCCTTGACCGTCAGGTTGCGGCGGTTGGTGGGGGGGGCCTTCGGCTCGGCGACGGAGGACATCAGCTTTTCTCCCCGGCTTCCACTCCCTCGATGACCGTTTCGGCGTCGAGCGGGAAGCCGTCGTAGTGACGGATCGAACGGAGCTTCCCGCAGTCCTCGCGGACTTCGAGGGTCAGGAGCTCGTACATCTGGCGGTCGCGGTTCTGGTCCACGACGTACACGCGCTCGTGTCGCGCGACGAAGTCGGCAGTCTCGGGCGTGAACGGCAGCGCGCGCAGACGGAGGTAATCCGTCTCGATCCCGCGCTTGGCGAGGATCACGCGCGCCTCCTCGACCGCGAAGTCCGAGGAGCCGAAGGCGATCAGGCCGACCCGCGAACCCGAGCCGTTGGACACGACGGGGCGGGGGACGTACGCCTTCGCGGTCTCGAATTTCCGGGCGAGCCGGTCCATGTTGTTCTGGTAGTCGTCGGGCCTCTCCGAGTACGTGGCGCGCTCGGTGTGGCCGGACCCGCGGGTGAAGTACGCGGCCTGCGGGTTATCGATGATCCCGGGGAGCGTCCGGTAGGGGATTCCGTCTCCATCCACGTCCTTGTACCGGTGGAACGCGCCGAACTTCTTGACGTGCTCCTCGATTTCCTCGTTCGTGCGGAGGACCTTTCCGCGGTCGAGCGCCTTCTCCGGATACGGGAACGGGTCGCTCATCCAGTTGTTCATCCCCAGGTCGAGATCCATCATCACGAAGACCGGCGTCTGGAGGCGCTCGGCGAGGTCGAAAGCCACGCCCGCCATCTCGTAGCACTCCCCGACGCTCGCCGGAAGCAGGAGCACGTGGCGCGCGTCGCCGTGGGAGAGGTTGTACGTCGACATGATGTCGCCCTGCATGGTGCGCGTGGGCAGGCCGGTCGACGGGCCGACGCGCTGCACGTTGAAGACGACCGCCGGGATCTCGGCGTAGTAGCCGAGGCCCGTGAACTCCGACATGAGCGAGATGCCCGGCCCGGAGGTCGACGTCATCGCGCGCGCCCCGGCCCACGAGGCGCCGAGCACCATGC
>JBKPMI010000063.1:0-5216 GCA_046732075.1 Acidobacteriota bacterium
GCGCTGCAGTTCGCCAAGTGGCGCGGAGCGCGCGTCTTCGCGACGGCGTCGGGGCCGTCCGGAATCCGGCTGGCGAAGCGGCTCGGCGCGGACGCCGCCGTGGACGGGAAGCACGGAGACCTGCGCGCGCCCGCGCTGCGATTCGCTCCGTCCGGCGTCGACGCCGTGCTCGCATTCGCCGGCGGGAAACCGCTTGGACGCTGCCTCGATGCGCTGAAGAAGCGCGGAGGTCGACTCGCCTGGCCGAACGGGGTCGAGCCCGTGCCGAGAAAACGCCGCGGCGTGAAGACGACGACCTACGACGGAATCCCCGGCGTCCGCGAGTTCGAGCGGTTGAACCGCGCGGTGATGGGAGCGAAGGTCGAGGTCCCGATCGCGAAGACCTATCCGCTCGCGCGCGCCGCGGCGGCGTACCGCCAGGTGAAGAAGGGACACGTCCCCGGAAAGATCGCGCTGAAGATCCGGTAGCGGTCAGCGCGGATCGATTTCGCGCAGCGGACGGAACCCGTAGTCCGAGTACCGAAACGACGGCGGCAGGCTCGTCCGCGCGGTGGGCGCGGACCATCGGACCTCGTGCCGCCAGGAGCCGCCACGGCTCGCCCGGCGGCGTGGCTCGCGCGGCGCGGGATCCCAGTCGAGACACCACTCGTGGACGATCGTGCCCATGTCCATCAGCCCGTATCCGTTGGGGGTCCCCTGCCCGACCTCCCAAGGTCCGGAGATCGGGCCCTCCGGGATCTCCCCTGCGGGCACCGCGTCTCCCCACGCGGTGCGCGGCGCGTCGAGGCCGCCGCACGCGGCGATCTCCCACTCCGATTCGCCCGGCAGCCGCCACCGGCCGCCGTCCGACTCCGAGAGCCACGCGCAGAAGGCCATCGCGTCGTCCCACGTGATTCCGACGACCGGCTGGTCCGGCGCCGAGAAGCCCGGGTCGGTCCACCAGGGCGGCGCGACGACGCGCCCCGTCTCGAGAAAGGGAGCGAAATGGCGGTTCGCGACGGGCGTGCGGGCCAGGAAGAACGGCGGATCGACCGGGATGCGCACGACTTCCGGCATTCGTCAGGAATCCCGCTCCGCCTCCCGGAAGCGCCGCTCCCCCGCGCGGACGAGGCGCCGCGCCCGGATCGGGCCACTGCGGGCGATCACGCGGAACCGGCGACCCCGCTGGGCGTTGTACGTCACGAAAAACTGTTCGACCGACCGGAGCAGGGGATCCGGGACGTCCGAGAGCTTTCGGATCTTCTTGTAGGTGCGGGATTCGGCGGCCACTCCGATCAGGCGGTCGTTCCTCATCGTCCGGCCCCGCTGGGTCTGCTTCGCCTCGAGGACTCCGACCAGGCGCACCTCCACGAGGCAGCCCGCGAAGGTCGGCGCCTCCAGGAGGATCAACGCGTCGAGCGGATCCCCGTCGTCGGCGAGCGTGCCGGGCACGGACCCGAAATCGAACGGAAAGACCATCCCGGGCGGCAGGACGTGGGCGATCGTGTAGCGCTTCTGTTCGACGTCGTACTTGAACTTGATCGGACTGCCCCGGGGCGTGTCCACGACGACGGGAAGCAGCTCCCGCAATCTCCGGAGCTTCATGGAATCGAGGCTCCGCCAGGGCGGAGAGTTGGTGGGCTCAGTTGGAAGGATCGAGTCTGCCTGTAATACGAAGGAAACCGAGCTTCCGTTTCACCCGATTCGCGCCGGAATCGCCTCACCGGCGTCCCAGCTCCACGATGTCCGCGCTCTCCAGCACGCGCTTCGGCGCGCCGTGCCGGACGACCTCCAGCATCGCGCGGCCGACCTCCCCGGTCGTCGTGACGAAACGCGGAAAAAGTGCTCTCACTGCCGGGAAAAGCGGGCCGAGCAGCTTGTAGAAGACGCGGTAGGCGGGGGTTTTCGACGTGATCCCCTTACCCGGCTGGATGAACGCCGGCCGGAACATGTACGCCGCCCGGAAGGGCATCGCGAGAAGCGCGTTCTCGGTCATCCCCTTCACACGCGCCCACATCGAGCGTCCCCGCTCCGAGCTGTCGGTACCGGCGCCCGAGACGTAGACGAACGTCAGGTTCGGGCTCTCCCGGACGAGCGTCCCCGCGGCCGCCATCGTGAAGTCGTACGTCACCCGGCGGTAGTCGGCCTCGTTCATTCCCGCTGACGATATGCCGAGGCAGAAGAAACAGGCGTCGTAGCCGCGAAGCTCGGTCGCGATGGGCGAGAAGTCCCGGAAGTTCTCGTGGACGATCTCCCGGACCTTTGCCTCCGGCTGTCCCGCCGGCTTCCGGACGATCGTGAGCACGCTCTCGACTTGCGGGTCGCGGAGACACTCGCGCAGGACGCCCTGCCCGACCATGCCGGTCGAGCCGAAGAGGATGACTTTCACGGCACGAGACTAGCGGAGTGGCTACCCCGCTGCGGCCACGGCTCCGGCCACGCGCGGAACGTCGCGTCCCTCGCCGAAGCCGAGCACCCAGAAGCGGGGCGCCACCGGGCTGCTCTCGCGCGTGAGCGCCTCGATCCGCGCGGCCGGTTCGTCCTGTCCGTCGTCGGCGAGCCGGAACGTTCCGAAGTGGATTCCGACGCTCGTGCTGGCGCCCAGGATCTCGTGCGCGCGCAGCGCCTCCTCCGGCGACATGTGAACGCGCGACATGAACCATTCCGGCCGATAGGCGCCGATCGGCAGCAGCGCGAGACGCGGCGAGCCGAACCGATCGCGGATCTCCCGGAAGTGCGGACCGAAACCCGTGTCGCCCGCGAAGTAGGCGGAGCCGGCCGCCCCCGTCGCCACCCAGCCGGCCCAGAGCGCTCGGTCGCGGTCGAACAGGCCGCGCCCCGAGAAGTGCTGGGCCGGGACGGCCGCGATCCGCACGCCGCCGCGGATCTCCACGGACTGCCACCAGTCGAGCTCCTCGACGTTTCGGATTCGCGAGCGGTCGAGAAGTCTCCGGTTGCCGCGCGGGACCAGGATCCGCGGACGGTGCGCGGCCGCGACTTCCCGGAGCGTCGGGAGGTCGAGGTGGTCGTAGTGGTTGTGGCTGATCACGACCACGTCGATCGGGGGAAGCTGATCGAGGCGGAGGCCGGGCGGGACCGCGCGCCGGGGTCCCGCGAACGAGACGGGACTGCATCGCTCCGACCAGATGGGGTCGGTGAGGACGTTCACTCCGTCCATCTGCACGAGGGTCGTCGCGTGGTTGACGAACGTGACTCGCATTTCCCCCGCGCCCACTCGGAGCGGCGGATTCGGCGCGGGCGGGACATCGGTCCACTTCCGCCAGGGACCCGGCTCGCGGTGGGCCATCCACCGAACGACGTCGAGGAAGCCGGAGTGCCGGAGCGGCGATTCGTTCTCGAAGCGGGGGCGCGACCTCACTTCGCAACCTCGATGTTGCGCTCCTCCAGCAGGACGCCGGTCGCCCGGGCGAACTCGGTGGCGGCCTTGCGGTAGTCGGTCAGAGCCGAGGTCTCCGTGACGCGCGCGTTCGTCAAGTCGTTCTGACGCGTCAGGACCAGGAAGTTCGTCGAGATTCCGACCGCGAAGCGTTCCTGCTCCGCGTAGAGCTGCGTCTCCGCCGCCGTGCGGGCCGCCCGCGCCGCCTCGATCCGCTGGCGCGCGGACTCCAGCGCGAACGCCGCGTTGCGCACCTCGGCCTGCACCTGCTGCTCCTGGCCGGATACCTGGAGCGTGGCCTGGGAGAGCTGCGACTTCGCGGTCGCGAGATTGGCCCGCGCGGTGCGGTTGCCGATCGGCACCGAGAACGACACTCCCACCGAAGCGTCCGGGAACTCGTTGTCCGCGATCGTGCCGTACGAGCGCCCCCACGTCCCGTCGAGGGCCGGAGGGACGACGACCGGCTCTCCCGTGAATCCCGTGGCGACCGGATTCCGGCGCCCCGCGAGGCCCCGACGCTCGTACGCCGCGACGAGGTCGAGCCTCGGCTTCAGGTCGCTCTTCCGCCCTTCGACCTGCACCTCGAAGCGCGCCCAGCGGGCTTTCGCCTCGGCGATCTCGGCGCGCCGCGCGAGCGCCGTCTGTACCGCCTTCTCGACGTCGGGCGACGTCGTCGGAACTTCCGGGTCGTCGGCGGGCACGATTTCCGCGGACCACGACGGATCTCTCGGGTCCCCGAGAACCAGCCGCTTCAGGGTGTTCTCGGCGTCGGCAGCGCGCTGCCGGGCGAGCGCGAGGTCTCCCTTTCGGCGCTCGCGCTCCGCGGTGGGCTGCGCGGACTCGACTTCGCCGAGCGTCCCCGCTTCGATGCGGGTCTTCGTCTCGGAGAGCTGCTTGTCCGCGAGGGCGACCGAGCTCCCGATCGACGCGACGTCGCGCCGCGCCGCGACCAGGCTCCAGTACGAGGCGTCGACATCGCGGATCGTGTCGGCGACGACAGCGGTCAGCCGCGCTTCCGAGGCGTTCCGGTCCGCGATCGCCACACGGATCGCCTCGCGCGTCGGATCGATGGTGAGGTTTCGCAACAGGGGCTGCCGCACGGCGACGCCGAGGTCCGTGGAGTAGGCCGGCGACAGGATCGTAAAGATGCTGTCGGTCGTGGACCGGTCTCCGCCGCCGAATACCTGAACCGAGCCGCCCGTAGGGAGAAGCTTCGAGAACGAGGTCGTGGCGTTCAGGCTCTCGACCTCCGGCGCGAGGCCGCCCCCCGCGGCGCCCGAAAACGCCGAGTTGACCGGGTTCGTGTACTGGTGCCAGCCGAGGTCCGCGTTCCACACGATGTCGTAGGCGCCGTGCGCGCCCAGGATCGCGAAGCCCGCCTGCTCGACGGTCTCGCGCTCGACCGCGAGCGTCGTGTTCCGCTCGAGAGCCCGCCGCGTGGCCTCCACGAGGGTCAGCGAGAGCGTGGATGCCGCGGCCGGTGTGGGCGGCGGAGTGAGCGCGGGAACCGGCGTGGGCGTCGGCGCCTGGGCGCGGGCCCCGGCCGCGACCGTGAGGGCCACCGCGAAAGTCAGAGCGACACGGGCGATGCGAAACATCAGAATCCTCCTTCGTCGTGGGCGGCGATCGTCTCCCCGGCCGCGGACGATCGCGAGATCCGGGGATCCAGACTGCGGGCGAGGCACTCGAATGCGCGGCTCTTGAGCGAGGACAGCGCGCTGCGCTCGATCGGCGTCAGCTCCAGTCCGTATTCCGCGGCAAACTCGAAGCTCCGCCGGCCGACGGGAAAGAACGACTGCCGGAACTCGTCGTCCGTCAGGATCTTGCCGAGGAGCTTTTC
>JBKPMI010000064.1:0-13634 GCA_046732075.1 Acidobacteriota bacterium
CGGAGTGCACTCGCCCGAGTTCCCGTTTGAGAAGGACGTTGAAAACGTCCGCCGGTCCGCGAAGGAGATGAGAGTCGACTATCCGATCGCGGTCGACAGCGACCACGGGGTCTGGCGAGCCTTCAACAACCAATACTGGCCGGCTCTCTACCTCATCGACGCGAAGGGGCGCATTCGGTTCCACCAGTTCGGCGAGGGCGAATACGAACGGACGGAGAGGGTCATCCAGCAGCTGCTCGCCGAGGCGGGAGCCGGCGGCGCCGACCGAGGGCTGACGCCGGTCGATCCCCACGGCCTGGAAGTCGCCGCCGACTGGCGCGACCTGAAGTCTCCGGAGAACTACGTCGGGTACGAGCGAACCGAGAACTTCGCGTCGCCCGGCGGGGCGTCCTCTGGCGGCCGCCGCGTGTATGCCGCCCCTCCCACCCTGAGGCTCAATCAGTGGGCTCTTGCCGGCGACTGGACGGTGGAGAGGGGAGCCGTCGCGCTCAACAAGGCGCCCGGGCGGATCTCGTACCGTTTTCACGCGCGCGATCTTCACCTCGTAATGGGACCCGCGACCCGAGGGACGCCCGTCCGCTTTCGGGTCTTCATCGACGGAAAACCGCCCGGCGCCGCTCATGGAGTCGACGTCGACGCCGAGGGCAACGGAAAGGCCGTCGATCAACGCCTGTATCAACTGATCCGGCAGCCCGGGCCCATCACCGACCGCGAATTCGAGATCCGGTTCCTCGACCCGGGCGTCGAGGCGTTCGCTTTCACGTTCGGCTGATGCATGAGAGGAGGAAAGCCATGAAGCACACCGGGACACGAGTCGCGCTTCTTTTCGGAGGGATCTTCGTGATTCAAACCTCATTCGTGGCCAGGTCCGAGACCGCGACCGGCGGGGCGCGCGCCGCGCAGGCCAGGACAGACGGCAGCGGCGATGCAATCCGCCCCTTCCGCGTCCACTTTCCGGACGAGGCGCTCGCCGATCTGAAACGACGTATCGCGGCGACACGCTGGCCCAGCAATGAGCTCGTCAAGGATCGGTCGCAGGGCGTGCAGCTGGCGACGCTTCGGGAGCTCGCCCGCTACTGGTCGACCGAGTACGACTGGCGGAAGGCCGAGGCCAGGCTGAATTCGTACCCACAGTTCGTGACGAAGATAGACGGCGTGGACATCCACTTCATCCACGTCAAGTCGCGTCACGCGAACGCGATGCCGCTGATCATGACGCATGGCTGGCCCGGCTCGGTCATCGAGCTCCTCGAGACCATCGGTCCGTTGACCGACCCGACCAGGTACGGCGGCACGACCGACGATGCATTCCACGTGGTGCTGCCCTCCTTGCCCGGCTACGGCTTCTCGGGCGAGCCGACCGAGCTCGGTTGGGACTCCAGCCGCATCGCCCGCGCGTGGGCGGTACTGATGGAGCGCCTCGGCTACACGCGCTACGTCGCCCAGGGGGGCGACGTTGGCGCCGCCGTCACGGACGCGATGGGGCGTCAGGCGCCCAAGGGCCTGGTCGGCATTCACGTCAACCTGCTCGCGGGGGCGTCGGGCTTCGCCGATAAGCTGCCGGCGAAATCCGAGCAGGAACGCGAGGCGCACAAAGCGCTCGCAACGTTCAGAGCGAGTGGTTTCGGCTACTTCCTGGAGCAGTCTACCCGGCCACAGACGATCGGCTACTCGCTGCTCGATTCACCCGTCGGCCTCGCGGCCTGGTTGCTCGACCATGACACGGACAGCTACTACAAGATTTCCCGCGCGTTCGTCGAGGGTAAGCCCTCGGGCAACCTCACTCGGGAGAGCATCGTCGACAACATCACGCTGTACTGGCTGACGGGCACCGGCGCCTCAGCCGCCCGGTGGTACTGGGAGTTCGGGCGGTTTCTGGCCGCAGCCGGTGCAACCGGCGCGGCTCCTCCGCCAGTCCAGGTTCCCGTCGCCTTCACGACGTTCCCCGGCGAGATCTGGGCTGCGCCGCGCAGCTGGGTCGAAGTGCCCTACCCCAAGCTTGCCTACTACAACGCGGTCGACCGCGGCGGACACTTCGCGGCATGGGAAGAACCGGCACTCTTCGCGTCGGAGCTGCGCGCGGCATTCAAGTCGCTGCGGTAGGGCATGGTCCGGCGGTGGACGCGACCGAAATGCTCTCGGAGGAGGGAGCCGATGACCGCACGAATCAGACGGAAAGCCGGGCGTATCCGAAACTCGATGCAGACCAGGCGTCGTGGTACTCCGAGTTCATCTTTGAAACCGCTTCGCAGGCGTGCCGAGACCCCCAAAAGCGCGGACCGAACCGGATCCCCCGCGATGTTTTGACACCCGACAGTCGAATCGACTAGCTTCGCGGCATGCCAATTCCGACCGAACCCATCGGTAGCATTCCGCGGTCTCCCGAGCTGATGCAGGGGATGGCGGCCTTCGCCTCGCGGAGCCTCCCGCCGGATCGAATGGAGGCCCTGTTCGACGCCGCCGTGCGCGACACGATTCGGCGTTTCGAGGAGACGGGATCGCCGGTGGTGACGGACGGCGAGCAGCGCAAGCCCTCCTTCGCCACCTACCCGGTCCACGGAGCGGAGAACCTGGGCCCCGGAGGCGTGACGATCCCGTTCGAGGACGGCCACACGCGGCAGCTTCCGGTCCTCACCCGGGGTCCCTTTCGCTACACGACCTACGCCGCGAGTTACCTGGAGGCGGCCCGCAAACACGCTCACACCCCGCTCAAGCAGGCCGTGATCGCGGCCTCGGCGCTGTCTCTCCTCTATCCGCAGGAGGGCATTCCGGGATACCCGCGCGAGGCATTCCTCGACGACCTCGTGCGCGAGGCGCAGAGCGACATCCGGAAGTGCCTCGATTCGGGCGCCACGGTCCAGATCGACTTCACGGAGGGCCGGCTCGCCGTCAAGCTCGATCCCTCGAAGGGACTGCTGAATTCCTTCGTGGACCTGAACAACCGGGTGCTCGAGCCGTTCACGGCCGAGGAGAGGCGGCGCATCGGTGTCCACACGTGCCCGGGAGGGGACCGGGACTCGACGCACAGCGCCGACGTGGACTATGCCGAGCTCTTGCCGAGCCTCTTCCGCTTGAACGTCGGAAACTTCTACGTCCAGCTCTCGAGCGAGAAGGATCGACCCCGCGTGCTGCGGATCCTGGGCGAGAACGTCCGGGGAGATCGCCGGATCTTCGTCGGCGTGACCGACCCGATCGACCCGAACGTCGAGACCGCCGAGCAGGTCCGCGATCGCGTGCTCGAGGCGGCGAGGTTCATCGACCCGGCGCACCTGGGGACCACGGACGACTGCGGGTTCTCGCCCTTCGGCGACGACACGTCCACCTCCCGGGACACCGCCTTCGCCAAGATACGGGCACGCGTCGCCGGCACGGAGATGGCGTCGAAAGCGCTCGGCGTCTGAGCGCGCCCGGCCTCTCCGGGGAAGGCCCGCGCCGAACGGCCGGCCGTGCGATCCTCGCGGGCGGCCTGGCCTGCGGCATTCTCGATATCAGCTCCGCGATCATCATCTCGATCGCGAACGGCGGGTCGCCCGTTCACATGCTGCAGGGGATCGCCGGCGCGCTGCTCGGTCCGGTGAGCTTCGAGTACGGCGCCGCCACCGCGGCACTCGGGCTCGCGATGCACTTCGGCGTCGCATTCACCGCCACGACGATCTTCTACTGGCTGAGCCGCCGGATTCCCGCGATGGTCGACTGGGCCGTGCCGAGCGGAATCGTCTTCGGGGTCTTCTGGCTGCTCGTCATGTATCGCGGCGTCATCCCGCTGACGGCCGCGCTGCGGACGCTCTACCTCGACAACGTCAAGCGATCGCTGCCGGCGCTCTGGCCGTTGCCTCTCTTCGTCCACATGACGTGCGTGGGTTTGCCGATCGCGCTGGCGGTTCGCCGCTTCGGGCCGTGGCCGCGGGGAAGTCGGCATCCAATGCAGGACGGCACACCGCACCAATAGAATCCGGCGCCAGGAATCATGCCGCTCTTACCGGGCACGCGCCTCGGACCGTACGAGGTCCTCTCTCCGCTCGGGGCGGGCGGGATGGGCGAGGTCTGGCGCGCGAAGGACGAGCGGCTCGGCCGCGAGGTCGCGATCAAGGTTCTCGCGATCGAGGCGGCGGGTAATGCCGACCGGATCCGGCGCTTTCAGCTGGAGGCCCGCTCGGCGTCCGCGCTCAACCACCCCGCGATCCTGACCGTCCACGACTTTGGCGTCGAGGCCGGTGTCCCTTATCTCGTGACGGAGCTGCTGTCGGGTCGCACGGTCCGGGAAGTGCTCCTGGAAGGACCGGTGGCGACGCGCCGCGCGCTCGACTGGACGGTACAGATCGCCCGTGGGCTCGCGGCCGCGCACGAGAAGGGGATCCTGCACCGGGATCTCAAGCCCGAAAACCTTTTCGTGACCGACGACGGCCGGGTGAAGATCCTCGATTTCGGCATCGCGAAGCTGACGCTGCCCCTGGGCCCGCCCGGCCGGGACGTGAACACGGCGGTTCCGACGGGGACCGAGGCCGGGACAATCCTCGGAACCGCCGGCTACATGGCACCCGAGCAGCTCCGCGCGCAGCCCGTCGACGAGCGCGCCGACCTCTTCTCCCTCGGGTGCGTTCTGTACGAGCTCTTGAGCGGGAAGTCGGCGTTCCGGCGCGAGTCGAACGCCGAAACGTTTGCGGCCACCCTCACCGAGACTCCGACGACGCCCGGGGGTCTCGACCCGCGCCTCGAGGATCTCCTTGGTCGGTGTCTGGCCCGGGATCGCGAGGACCGCCTCGCCTCGGCCCGCCGGTTGGTGGAGGAGATCGAGGCGATCCGGCAAGACGAGGGTCGCTCGCTCACGACCGGCCGGAGAACCGCGCCGCGCAAGACCGGCGCACCCGACTCCGTCGCCGTCCTGCCGTTCGTCAACGAGTCCGGCGATCCCGAGATCGAGTACCTGAGCGACGGGGTCGCCGAGAGCCTCCTGGACGCCCTGACGAGGCTTCCGAAGCTCCGCGTCCTGGCCCAGAGCACCGTGATGCGATTCCGGGCGCGCCTCGACGAGCCTCTCGAGGTCGGCCGCGAGCTCGGTGTCAGTGCAGTGGTGACCGGAAGGCTCCGACAGCGCGGCGAATCCGTGAGGATCAGCTGCGAGCTCGTTCGGGTGGCCGACGGCGCGCGTCTCTGGGGGCAGCGCTACGAACGGGCGCTCGCCGACTTAGCGGCCGTCTGCGACGAGATCGGCGCGCAGCTCACCGAGCACCTCCGGGGAAAGGCTCAGCGAGCTCGGAAGACCGTTTTGCGCCCACTCGCGGCCGGCACCCCCGCATACCAGGCGTACCTTCGAGGCCGTTACCTCGCGAATCGCTTCACCCCCGATTCGATGCGGTCCGCGGTCCGGCAATACGACGAGGCGATCGCGCTCGAACCAGCCAACGCGCTCGCCTGGTCCGGGCTCGCCGACGCCTGGGCGATACTCGGCGAGACGAAGGCAATTGCGCCGGCGGACGCCTTCCCGCGCTCGAAGGAAGCCGCGCTCCGTGCCCTCGAGCTCGACGCGCAGGAGCCCGAGGCGCACGTCTCGCTCGGGCTCGTCCGGTGGTTCTGGGAGTGGGACTGGGCGGGCGCGGAGAGCGAGTTCCGGCGGGCGATCGAGCTCGCGCCGGGCTATGCGATGGCGCACACCTGGTACGGGTACCTGCTCTCGGGGCTCGGACGCCCCGAGGAGGCGCTCGGCGAGATGCGCCTCGCGCTCGAGCTCGATCCGCTCTCGCTCATCACCCTGAGCGTCGGGGGAGCCGCCCACTTCTACGCAAAGCGCTACGAGGAAGCGGTCGCTCTCCACCGCCGGATCCTGGATATCGATCCGGAGTTCATGCCGGCGCGGGGCGACCTTGCGCGCGCGCTGGAGTATTCGGGGCGCACGACCGAGGCCATGGAGCAATACGAGCGCGCGATCCAGCTGGCGGGGACGTCGATGCAGGGAGTCTCGGCCGGCCTGGCGAATGCGCTCGTCGTCGCCGGCCGCACCGACGAGGCCCGCGCCATGCTCGCCGAGCTTTCGCGGCGGCGCGCGGAGCGCTACGTCTCGGCCTGGGCGCTCGCGTCGATCCACGCGGGTCTCGGGGAGAAAGAGGAGGCGCTCCACTGGCTCGACCGGGCCTTCGAGGAGCGCGACTCCTCCCTCGTATGGCTGAAGGTACACCCGCGCTTCGATGCCCTCCGCGGCGAGCCTCGCTTCGAGGCGCTGCTCGAGCGGATGAGGTTCTAGAGCGGCGGGATCGCGCTCGCCAGCGGCGCCGGGCCGTAGAATCGAAACCGGGATCGTTCGATGCCTCTCGCAGTCGGAGCCCGCCTCGGCCCGTACGAAATCCTGGGTCCGCTCGGTGCGGGCGGGATGGGAGAGGTTTACCGGGCACGGGACACGCGGCTCGGACGCGAGGTCGCGATCAAGGTCCTCCCCGGCGATTTCGCCAGGGATCAGGCGCGCATCGAGCGCTTCGAGAGGGAGGCCCGGCTGGTCGCCTCTCTCTCCCATCCGAACATCCTGGCGCTCCACGATTTTGGCGAAGCGGACGGGGTCCTTTACGCGGTCACGGAGCTCTTGGAAGGGGAGACGCTGCGACAGAAGCTCTCGAGCGAGACCCTGCACCCTCGGAAAGTCATCGAGATCGGCGCGGCGGTGGCCGAGGGACTGGCGGCCGCGCACGGAAAGGGAATCGTCCACCGGGACCTGAAGCCCGACAACATCTTCCTGACGTCGGACGGACGCGTGAAGATCCTGGACTTCGGTCTCGCGCGGACCGCCGAGATCCTCTCGACCGGCGCGCAGACCTCGGTGCCGACGACCCCGGCGCCCACGGAGCCGGGGACCGTGATGGGAACGGTCGGCTACATGGCGCCCGAACAGGTCCGGGGTCATTCGGCGGACGCGAGAAGCGACATCTTCGCCTTCGGGTGCGTTCTCTACGAGATGGCCTCCGGCAAGCGGGCTTTCGTGGCCGCGACACCGGCGGAAACGATGGCGGCGATCCTGCGCGACACGCCGGAGCCGGTGTCGCAGACCCGCACGGTCGCCGGCCTCGATCGGGTGATCGGTCGGTGCCTGGAGAAGAATCCGGACGAGCGCTTTCAGTCGGCGCGGGACCTGGCCTTCGCCCTGAGGGAGATGTCCGGGGTTTCGGCGGCCCTCCGGAACGTTTCGGGCGCGGTGGTGGAACGACCGCGGCGGAGATTTCGCGGCGCCTCGTGGTTGGTTGCCGCACTGGCTCTCGCGACAGCCGCCTCTCTGTTGCTTCTTCTCATCGTCCGGCGATCCCACGGGAATCTCGCGAACTCGGGACGGATCGAGTCGCTGGCGGTGCTGCCCCTCGCCAACCTCTCCGCCGATCCGCAGCAGGAATACTTCGCCGACGGCATGACGGACGAGCTGATTACGGATCTTTCTCAAATCGGGGCTCTGAGAGTGAGCTCCCGGACTTCGGCAATGCGCTACAAGGCCACGAAGAAATCGGTGCCGGAAATTGCGCGAGAGCTCGACGTCGATGCGATCGTCGAGGGGTCCGTCCTGCGGGTCGGGAACCGCATCCGCATCACAGCCCAGCTCGTTCGAGCCGCAACAGACAAACACCTCTGGGCATCGAGCTACGAACGCGATCTCCGCGACGTCCTAGCGCTTCAGGGAGACGTCGCCCGGGCCATTGCCGACGAAGTCGGGGTCCGGTTGACACCGGAGGAACACTCGCGGCTGACTCGAACGAAGACCGTCGATCCGAATGCGTATGAGGCGTACCTCAAAGGTCAGTATCACCTGACCCGCTCCACTGCGTCCGACACGCAGAAGAGCCTCGAGTACTTTCAGGAGGCCGTGGCGAGGCAGCCGGACTACGCGCGTGCCTGGGCGGGGATTGCGGTTGCTTACGAGCGGCTCGCGGGATCCGCCTATACCGTCCTCGCTCCAAAGGAAGCCTTCCCGAAAGCGAAAGCGGCGGCAATGAGAGCCGTGACTCTCGATTCTGGCCTCTCGGAACCCTACGCCTTTCTCGGCTGGGCGAGCTTCGTCTTCGATCGGGATTGGACGACCGCCGAGGGCCAGTTCCGGCGGGCGATTCGACTGAATCCCAATGACGCGTCCGCGCACCAGAACTACGCTTTGCTCCTGGTGAGAATGGGTCGATTCGACGAAGCCGTCCGGGAGGTGAAGCGAAGACGCGAGCTCGACCCCCTGTCACTGGGCGGGAGCGTCGATGTAGGGACCGTCCTTCATCTGGCCCGCCGTGACGCGGAGGCTATCCCCTGGTTCCGTCGAGTGATTGAAATGGATTCGAGCTTTCCCCGGGCGCACTGGGGGTTGGGCCTCGCGCTCGTCCAGGAGAGGAAGTACGACGGAGCGATTACGGAGCTCCGGCGGGCGGTCGATCTCTCGGGAGGGGGCGGCGGCGTGATGCTGGGATCGCTGGGGTACGCCTGTGCGCTGGCGAACCGCCGGACCGAGGCGCTCGAGATCGCCGAGAGACTGAAGGAAACCTCGAAACACCAGTACGTTCCCCCCGCGGCCGTGGCCCTCGTCTACTCCGGCCTCGGCGACAGGGAGCAAGCCATTCGGTGGCTCGAGAAGGCGGAGGAAGTCCGGGATCCCTGGATCACGAGCCTCAAGATCGAACCGATGTTCGACCCTCTTCGGTCGGATCCGCGCTTTGTCGACCTCCTGCGGCGGGTCGGTCTGAACTGAGAGCGCCCTCGACATCGGTGCACGTTCGGCGCGCTCTCAAGGACGGACGTACTTGCGCAGGGAGACCGCCTTCCAGCCCGAGGTCTCGGCCTCGGGGAGCACTTGGCGCCACGATGAGTCGGCCGCGATCTCGCGCTCGATGCGAGCGGTGGCCCCGAAGAGGCCCGTCGCCCGGCGCAGACGAACGAGGTAGAGAGAGCGCGCGCCGTTGATCGCCGCCGTCATCTCGGGGACATCGAGCCCGCGCTCGTCCCAGAAGGCTTCGACGACACGGCCCGGTTTTCCGTCGTTGAAACAGAGGATCTGGTTTCCCACCCCCCAGTCGGTGGCCACGAACAGTGTCCCGGGGGGACGGCGGCTTGCGAATTGCCCGAGCTGCGCAAGAGAGGGGTCCCAGTATTCGGATGCGCTCCCCTCGAGGAGGGCCTTTTCGAGGGACCCGAGAGCCGTCAGCCGCAGCCCCAACCAGAGACAGAGGAGAACCGTGAGAGCCAATCCGGTGCCCCTCTTGCCGCCGCCGGTCTTCCGGGACGGAAGGGCGCGTAAGGCCAGACCGATCGCCAGGTACTGAAATGGCGTGGCCAGAATCCAGTGATTAACCCACGTCGCCCGCGGCATGGCCCAGAGGCCGGCGGCGACGGCGACGAAGGCAATAAGCGCGACTCGGGCTCGGCGCAGGTTGGTGTCGCTGCCTCGCCGCAACGAGGCGTAAAGGACGAGGAGGAGGATCGCTGTCAACAGCCCCGCCTCGCCGATCTCCGCCCACGGAGGCGGGGAGAGCCCGAGCATGAACTCCCGAACTTTTCCCCCATACCCCAGGATGAGAAGCTCGTGGACGAGTTGGGGAGCGCCCAGACGCGGGCCACCTTGCAGGTTCTGCAACGAGATCAGCTCTCCTTTTTTCACCAGCCAAACGAGGTTGACCAGCAGGAGAGGGAGCCCACCGACGGTCACGCCCAGGAGTCCTGCGGCCAGATGCCGGCGGCACCGGCGCTTCCGGTCTCCCGCGATCATGGCGGCGAGCGCCAGGACCAGGACGCCGGAGGAGAGCTTCTCGAAGGTGGCCAGACCCGCGAGTGCGCCGAGCGCGAACGTGTTGCCGGGCCGGGGCGGGTCCGAGGCCTCGCCGTGCAGCCAGACGGCGATCATCGTCAGGCGGAGAAGGAAGGCGAGGGAAACCGGGCCCCAGTCGAACCGGTTGAGGAGGAGGAGAGAGCCGTCGGTCAGTAGCAGGAGGAAGAAGACGGCGATTTCTCTCCGTCTCAGGACAGAAGAGGCGGCGGCGGCGAAGGGAAAAAGACTCGCCGCCACGAGGAGGATGCCGATCCACCGCCAATCCGCAAGATCGAAACCCCGTCCCGAAAGACGGAGGAAGAGGCCGTAGAGGTTCGTCTTGATCGCAGCGCTATAGGTGGTGTTGAGGATGCAGATGCCCTCGAAGCCGAGACAGAAGGAGGCTGGAGGCGGTGCTCCGATCCACGTGAAGGCGCCCACGGCCTGATGGAGCTCGTCGTACTCCGGACCTTGAGCCGGGAGACGGACGCTGGCGAGGATGGCAAAGGAAATCGCGGCCGCCAGACCGAGCCCGATGGCCCAGCCTCGCGCGCTCGTCGCCGGGTTTCCGCCGGGTTCGCTCGTGGCTGGGAGAACCGGTATTGAGCTCGTTTGGGTGCCTCCTCGAGGCGAGACTTTCACGCTCAAGGCTACTGCGTCAGACTGGGACCGGACACGAAGCAAAGAAGGAGGCAGCCGTGACCGCAACCCCTCCGGACCTCGACATGAAGCTCGAGGTGATCACCATCCCCGTCTCGGATCTCGATCGCGCGAAAGATTTCTATGAGGGTCTCGGCTGGCGGCTCGACGCCGACTTTCGCGACGGCGATGAGCGCGCGGTCCAGCTCACGCCTCCCGGTTCCCCGTGCTCCATTCACCTGGGAAAGAACGCGCCCGGACCCGCTCAGGGTATTTTCCTGGTCGTTTCCGACATCGAGGCCGCGCGCGACGACCTCGTGCGGCGCGGTGTCGCGGTGACCGAGATGTTCCATTTCGCCAAGGCTCCCGCTCCGTTCGGCGGGCGGGTGAGCGGCATCGCGCCGGGTCACATCAGCTACGGGTCGTACGCGGCGTTCCAGGACCCGGACGGCAACGGCTGGGTGCTCCAGGAGGTCACGACACGGTTCCCCGGACGTGTAGCCGGTGACACGAACTACGCGTCGGCGGCCGACCTGTCCGGGGCGATGCGGCGCGCGGAGGCGGCCCACGGCGAGCACGAGAAACGCACCGGTCAGAGAGACGCAGACTGGGCCGACTGGTACGCGGCGTACATGGTGGCGGAACAGGCCGGGACGGAGCTGCCGAAGTAAGGAGTCGACGCATGCGCTCGGACATCCAGCCCGGAGGCACGTTTCCCGACTACGAGCTGCCCGATCACACGGGCACGCCCCGCCGATTGAGCGAGCTGCAGGGCGACGACCCGATGATCCTCACGCTCGCGCGCGGCCACTACTGCCCGAAGGAGCATCAGCAGCACCTGGAGCTTGCCGCGTTCTACCCGAAGATTGCCGTGGCGTACACACGGATCGCCACGATCTCGACCGACGACCATCACACGCTCCAGGAATTCCGTTCATCGGTCGGCGCCCAGTGGACGTTCCTCTCCGACCCGGGCCGGACGGTTCAAAAGGATCTCGAGATCCAGGAGTACACCGACCCCGAGAACGATCCCATGATCCCGCACACGCTCGTTCTCAAGCCGGGCCGGGTGATCTACCGCGTCTACAACGGCTACTGGTTCTGGGGGCGCCCGTCGGTCGCCGACCTCTGGCACGATCTGCGCGCCGTGACGAGCGAGATCCGCCCCGATTGGGACCTCGCTACCCCGGGTCTCCGCGAGGCGTGGGACGCGGGCGACCTGTCGCGTTTCCACGGGTGGAACAAGAAGCGACCGGGTCCGAAGACCGGACCCGGTTGACGGCGGAAGGAGCGAAGCCGAGCACGGCGGTCACGGGTGCGATCTTCGGACGTACTCGTGCACGGAGATCGCGCTCCAACCCGAGACACCGCGTTCCGCGGCCACCTCATGCCACGACGGATCGGCCGCGATCTCGCGCTCGATGCGGGCCGTGACCGGAAAAAGGCCGGTCGGGCGGCGCAGACGGACGAGGTAGAGAGTGCGCGCGCGGGCGATCGAGGCCGCGATCTCCGGCGCCGCCAGCCCGCGCTCGTCCCAGAACGGCTCCACGACCCGGTCCGGCCTTCCATCGTCGAAACAGAGGATCTGGTTCCCGACTCCCCAGTCGGTCGCCACGAAGAGCGTGCCGGGCGGACGACCGGCGGCGAATCTGCCGAGCTGCGTCAGAGCGGGATCGAAGGAGTCGGAGGCTCTCCCGCGGCGGAGGTCGTTTTCGAGCGAGCCGAGCGCGGCGAGCCGCAATCCCAGCCAGGCGGCGGCGAGAACTGCAATTGAGATTCCGGCCGTCCTCCTTTCCGGATCCCGCCACGGTCGCGCGCGCAGGACGAGCGCGATCGCCAGGTAGGGGAAGGGCGTCGCGAGAATCCAGTGGTGGACTCCGGTCGCTCGCGGCAGGCTCCAGAGTCCCGCGGCCACTACGGCATACGCGGCGAGCGCGATTCCGGCGCGGCGGAGATCGGGCTCGTCCGAGCCCCGCCGGCGCAGCGAGACGAAGGCGACGAGGAAAAGGAGCGAAGCCAGCAGGACCGCCTCCCCGATCTCCATCCACGGCGGCGGAGAGCTCCCGAGCACGAGCCTCCGGGCGCGTCCCCCGGCGCCGAGTGAGAGGAGCTCGCGGACGAACGCGGCCGCTCCCGGACCGGTCCCTCCCCGCAGGTTCCGCAGCGAGATCAACTCGCCGCTTCTCGCGAGCCAGCCCAGGTTGACGAGCGCCAGGGGAGCGAGCCCCACGGTAAGTCCCAGGCCGGCGGCCGCCAGATGGCGGCGACTCCGCCGTCTCCGGTCTCCCAGGATCAGCGGAGCGAGCGCCAGGATCAGAACGGCGGAGGAAAGCTTCTCGAAGGTGGCGAATCCCGCGAGCGCGCCGAGCGCGAACGTATGAGCGGGCCGCGGCGGATCCCCGGCTTCGCCGCGCAGCCAGACCGCGATCATCGCGAGCCGAAGCAGAAACGAGAGGGCCACCGGCCCGCCGTCGAAGCGGCCGAGAAGCAGGAGAGAACCGTCGGTCAGGAGCAGGGCGAAGAAGAGGGCGATCTCTCTCGTCCCCAGCAGGGGAGACGCTCCGGCGGCGAAGAGCGGAAGGCTCACGGCGATCAGCAGGATTCCGAACCAGCGCCAGTCCGCGAGGGAGAAGCCGCGCCCCGAGAGGCGAAGGAACAGGCCGTAGAGGTTCGTCTTGATCGCCGCGCTGTAGGTGGTGTTGAGCACGCAGACGCCGTGGAAGTCGAGGCAGAAAGCGGAAGGTGGCGGCGCGCCGAGCCACGTGAACGCGCCCACGGCCTGGTGGAGCTCGTCGTACTGCGGGCCCTGGGCACCGAGGCGAACTCCGGCGAGGAGGGAAAACGCGACCGCCGCGGCCAGACCGAGAGCCAGAGTCACGGTGCGGGCATTCGTCATCGCCACGAGTCCATCATTTCGCAGCGGTCCAGTTGAAGAGCAACTTCGAAGGCGGCATAAAATGCGCCGCACCGCCCCCCCAAGACTGCTTCGATAAGGAGATGGGAATGCGTTCGGTCCATCCGGCATCGAGAAAGTTCGTGGGCCACGACGAAGGCCACCGCACCGCACGCATCGGCTGGCTGCGCGCCGCGGTACTCGGTGCGAACGACGGCATCGTCTCCACGGCGAGCCTGGTCCTGGGCGTCGCGGCCGCGCACGCGACCCACAGCAACGTCCTCGTCGCGGGAGTGGCGGGCCTCGTGGCCGGCGCTATGTCGATGGCGGCCGGCGAGTACGTATCGGTCC
>JBKPMI010000065.1:0-2334 GCA_046732075.1 Acidobacteriota bacterium
CGCGCCACGACATCTCCTCGACGGTTCCGAAGATCTCGCCGGAGCGCACCATGTCGCCGACCTGGACGGTCTTCTCGAGGTGCAGGGCCAGCCCGGAAAAGAGGTTGCCGAGCGTGTCCTGGAGCGCGAGACCGATGACGACCGTCAAGACCGCGGACGTCGCAATCATTCCGGTGAGCTCGACCCCCAGGATCTGGTGGAAGAGGAAGGCGAGCGCGACGCCGAAGACGAGCAGACTCACGAGCTGCCGCAGGAGAGCGGGAGCGGCGACGTTGCGACGGAGACGGAACGCGACGTCGAAGAAGACGTAGTCGAGGAGGCGGGTGACGACCAACGCGATGGCGATCCCGATCGCCAGAGCGCCCCAGTCCCGGTTGCGCGCGTCGCTCGTCGGAACACCGAGCGTCGAAAGGAGCAGGACGAGCGCGACGGCCGTGACGGCCAGTGCGAACGGTCCGAGAAGCCGCCGGACGAGGTAGGGGAGCTTCTCCCCCAGAGGCTTCATCCGGTCCAGCGTCTTCACAGGCGCCCGATTCTTTCCACGACCGCGCGCGGGTCAGCGGCATGCTGCACGAGCCGCACGGCGGCAACCCCGGAGATCCGGTCTCCGAAACGGGCCAACTCCTCCAGCCGGGATTCGTCGATTCCCCCGATCGCGAACACCTCCGCCCCGTGCGTTCCGCGGGGCGGGAGGTCCTCGAGGGACCGGGTTCCGAGCGGCGGGCCGTAGGAAGTCTTCGACGGAGTCTGGAAGATCGGGCCGATCACGACCACGTCCGCTTGCTCCTCGATCGCGCGGATCGCCTCGGCAGCGGAGTGCGTCGAAACGCCGACCCGCGTTCCGCGGGGAGCCGCGGCGCGGATCCGTGGCAGCGGGAGCCCGTCGGCGGGGAGGTGCACGCCGTCCGCCCCCGCCGCCAGGGCGACGTCGAGGCGCCGGTTGACGAGAACGGGCACCTCGGGGCCGAGCTCCTGCTTCGCCGACCGGGCCCAGGCGAGAACTTCCCGGTCCGCGCTCTCCTTCTCGCGCAGCTCGACCGTCAGTTGCTTCGCTCCCGACAGCTCCCGGAGGAGTCGGCGGAAGGCGTCGTCCCCGATCGCCCGCCGGTCCGTGACGTACAGGCACTTCATGGGCGGCTCGACTCCGCCGGCGGTCCGGACAGGGCGGCCGAGAGGACCTTCAGGTCCGCCGCGCCCGCGAACAGATGTACGAGGCCGATCCCGGAGACGAATCCCCGGAAGAATCCGGACGCCGTCCAGCCCCCGCCGCCGCCCCCGCCGGTCCAGGGACGCAGCACCAGGTACACGCCGACGGCCGTGCAGTAGAAGACGAACAGGGCGCTGCCGAGCACCGTGGAGAAGCGGAGGCTGCTCACTGCGGTCGAATTGTAGTTGGCTCTCCAAAAAAAGACCGCGCCCGGAGGCGCGGTGTGAGAAGAGGAAATCCCGAAGAAGTCGGGGCAGGAACCTCGATCAGCCTTTGTCGCCGCGGCCGTTGCCCCGCCCCTTGTAGCTGGACGGGGGCGGCGCGGGCGCCGCGGGAGGCGCGGAGTATTGCGGCGCCCTCTCGACGCGAGGGGGCGGCGCCGGACGATATTCACGCTGGGGGGGAGCCGGACGATACTCCGGACGGTAGTCACGCTGTGGCGGGGGCGCCCGGTACTCCCGGGGCTCGGGCCGGTACTCCGGACGGTATTCGCGCTCCCGCGGGGGCGCCCGATACTCACGCGGCTCCGCCCGGGGAGCGGAATATCCGCGTTCCATCACCGGAGCGCGATATTCCCGCGGGGCCGGCGCGGGTCGCTCGACCCGCTGACGCCAGTCGGCGGGCGCGCTCTCTCTCGCCCGCGGCGCCTCTTCCTGCCAGCGCCGTCCCGGAACGGCGCCGTCGATCACCCGCTTGGCGGGGGAGTCGTCCGAACGGGAGCGCCAGATCGCCTCCGGAGCGCGGGCCTCCCGCGCCGGCGCGACCGGGCGGCTGCGCCAGTCGTCATCGCGCGCGACCGATTTCCCGGGCCGTCCACGCGGAGCGTCCACCGGAGCCCGCTGGACCGGCGGGTCTGCCGGCGCGGCCGGAGCCGGCTTGGAAATGCCGCCGCGGGAGCGCCACTCCTCCACTCCGGAGGGCGCGGGCGCCACGCGCTCGGGGGCCTTGCCCATCCGCGGAGATTCCCCGACCTCGGGACGGCCGCGGCCGCGGTCCTTCTCCAGCGTGGAGGCGTCCGGAGCCGGGACCCGTTCCACTTCGCTCCCCCGCGAGCGCCAGATCTCGCGCGCTTGCGGATCGTTCCGCGGGACGCGGGCCACGGGCGCTTCTGGAGACGATGCGTCCGC
>JBKPMI010000066.1:0-8231 GCA_046732075.1 Acidobacteriota bacterium
AGCTTCCCGCGCGCGCCGGGGAGTCGGGTGACGAGCGGGAGTTCCTGATCGGCCGGTTCGAGTCGACGATTGCGGCGCTCCGGGAGAAGGAGCGGGAGCTCCAGGCGCGCGCCGACGACCTCGAAACCGCGGCGCGTCTCCTCTCGCGAAACCTGCCCACCGGCGTTCTCTCGATCGGGGCGGACGAGAGGATCGTCGAGCTGAACGAGTCGGGTCGGGAGATTCTCCGGCTGACGGGGGAGCAGCACGGGCAGCCCTATGGCCAGGCTCTCGCGCCGATCCCGGACTTCCGCACCCTGATCGGCGACGTCTTCCGGGATCGCCGGCCGGTCGGACGCCGCGAAATCCGCTGGGTCGCGGGAGAGGAGGCCCGCTCGTTCGGAGTGACGGTGACTCCGGCGGAGGGCGCGGACGGGCGCTTCCTCGGGGTCCTCGCCCTTTTCACGGATCTGACCGAGATGCGGAAGCTCGAGGCCCGCGTCGCGCTCACGCGCCACCTGTCCGACCTGGGCCAGGTCTCCGCCGGCGCGGCGCACGAGTTCCGCAACGCGGCCGCCGCGATCGACGGCTTCGCGGACCTCGCGCTGCGGTCGCCGCCGAAAGCGGCCGAGCACTTGATGGCGATCCGCCGCGAGGCCCAGGAGATGAGCCGCGTGACGAGCGACTTCCTGCTCTTCGCGCGGCCCGAGGGGTTCGTGCCGGAGCCGGTCGACCTCGGAGCCGTCGCCGAAGCGGCGGCGGCCGAGACCGAGGCCGCCTTTCCGGGAGTGGCCGTCGACAGGCGGGGCGCGTTCCCGACCGTTTCGGGCTCGGAGGTCCTCATCCGCCGCGCGCTCGTCAACCTGCTGCGCAACGGCGTCGAAGCCACGGCGGAGGAGCGGCGCGGCGAGCCGGGCGCAATCCGGATCGAGGGGTCCCGGGGCGACGGCGAGATCTTCCTCGCGGTGGGCGACCGGGGGGAGGGCGTCGCCGCGGCGCAGCGCGAGGAGATCTTTCTCCCGTTCTACTCGACGAAACCGCGGGGCTCCGGGTTCGGCCTGGCGATCGTCGCGCGGATCGCGGAGCTCCACGGCGGCACGGTCGAGGTCGGGCCGCGGGAGGGGGGAGGCGCGCTCTTTACCTTGCGGCTCCCGGAGTCGGGCTCGGGTGGGCGGAGGACGCCGCCGTCTGGCCGGTCTCCCGCTCTCGAATCCCCACCATAGAGCGAAACGCTTCGCGGTCGAACGCCCGCTCGAGCGCCATCTCCCGCGTCACCTGTCCCAGCCGCACGAGCTCCGCCAAGGACTGATCCATCGAGACCATCCCGCGCGACTTGCCCGTCTGGATCTGGTTGTTGATCTGCGCCGTCTTCCCTTCGCGGATTGCGTTCGAGAGCGCGCTCGACCCGAGCAGGATCTCGAACGCCGGGATGCGCCCCGTCCCCGCCTTCTTCAACAGCTGCTGCGCGACGACGGCGCGCACGGTCTCCGCGAGAACGATGCGGATCTGCTCCTGCTCGCTCGCCGGGAAAGCGTCGATGATCCGGTCGACCGCCTTCGCCGCGGAGTTCGTGTGCAGCGTCGCAAAGACGAGCAGCCCGGTTTCCGCGGCGGTCAGAGCCATGCGCATCGTCTCTAAGTCGCGCATCTCGCCGACGAGGAGGCAGTCGGGGTCCTCGCGGATCGCGGCCTTCACGCCTTCGGCGAAAGTCGTCACGTCCGGACCGATCTCCCGCTGGGTGAAGATCGACTTGTCGTCGGTGTGCACGAACTCGATCGGGTCCTCGATCGTGACCACGTGCCGCGAGAGCCGCCGGTTCACCCGGTCGAGAATCGCGGCGAGCGTCGTCGACTTTCCGCTGCCGGTGGGCCCCGTGACGAGGATGAGCCCCCGGCCGGACGCGTAGAGGTCGGCGACCGCGGGGGGGAGGTCGAGCTCCTCCACCGTCGGCACCCGCGCCGGAATGAGACGGAAGACCGCGGCGGAGCCGCGCTCCTGGCGGAACAGGTTGACGCGGAACCGCGCCTCGCTCCCCATTTGATAGGCGAAGTCGACGTCCCCGGTCTGGTTGTACTGGTTCCAGATCCGCGGGGGACTGATCGGTCCGACCAGGTTGTAGAAGTCCCCCTCGGAGAGCGCGCGGTAGCGGATTTTCTCGAGATCGCCGTCGATCCGCAGGACCGGGGGAGATCCCACGGCGAGGTGAAGGTCCGATCCGTTGCGTTTCGGGAGAACCGAGAGGAACCGGTCGATCCGGTTGGTTCCGGACGAAACGACGTCCAGGGATCCGACCTGGAAGACCTTCTCGACCGTCTCGGGGGGGAGCGAGATCGCTTCGCTCATGCCGCGCTGCCCTCCTCGAGGAAGGGCTCGAACGTTTCTTTCCGCAGCGCGCGTTCCCACGCGTCCCGCGGATCGATCGTTCCGTCCTGGACGAGCTTCAGCAGCGACATGTCCATGAGCGCCATGCCGGAGCCGGCGCCGGTCTGCATGGCCGTGGGAATCTGAAACGTCTTCGCCTCCCGGATCATCCCGGAGACCGCGGGCGTAACCCGCAGGATCTCCCACGCCGCCACCCGGCCCGTTCCGTCGCGGCGGGGGAGAAGGGCCTGCGAGATCACGGCCTTCAGCGAGTCCGAGACCATCTGGCGGATCTGTCCCTGCCGATCGGCCGGGAACGCGTTGATGATCCGGTCGACCGTCGCGGCCGCCGTCCCGGTGTGGAGGGTCGCGAGCACGAGGTGACCGGTCTCCGCGGCGGTGATGGCGAGCGAGATGGTCTCGAGGTCGCGCATCTCGCCGACCAGGATGACGTCCGGATCCTCGCGCAGCGACTGCCGGAGCGCGCGCGCGAACGATCCGGAGTGCAGCGGGATCTCGCGCTGATTGACCAGAGAGTCCTTGTTGACGTGTACGTACTCGATCGGGTCCTCGATGGTGAGGATGTGGCAGCGCTCCGTCGAGTTGATGCGATCGACGAGAGCGGCGAGCGTGGTCGTCTTTCCGCAGCCGGCGGGCCCGGTGACGAGAATCAGGCCCTGGGAGTAGGTCGTCAGCTCCCAGAGGCTCTCGGGCAACCCGATGTCCGCGAGGTTCGGCACCTCGAACGGCACGAGCCGGAAGACGGCGCTCATCCCCTTGCGTTGAAGGAAGACGTTCGTCCGGAAGCGGCCGAGCGCCGCGTCCTTGTGGCAGAAGTCGAGCTGCTGGCGCTCTTCGAACACGGCGCGTCGCTCGGGTGTGAGGATCGGACCGACCCACCCTTCGAGCTGCGCGGAGGTCGACTCTCCCATCGGCAGGGCGGCGAGGTTGCCGTTGACGCGAACGTGCGGCACGGTGCCGGTCGAGAGATGCACGTCCGACGCGCCCACCGCGCGCGCATGACGCAGCATATCGGCGAGCGTAGGCTCGGGCACAGCCGCAAAGTCGTGCGGCGGAAACTCCCGGCGGTGCTCGGCGTCTTCGGCGGCTCCCTCGCCCGCGATGGATTCGGCCAGGCGAGCGGCCTTCTCGCGCACGAGCGGTTCCGGGTCAGCCTGGACGATCCGGCCGAGCAGCCCCGCGACCGCGCGGTCCGGGATCTTCGCGAATGCGTCCAGGATCTCCAGACGGAGGTCCTTGGTCCCTTTCTTGTACGCCTCGAGGAGCGCCGGAAGGGCTTTCGCGGATCCCCACGTGCCGAGGGCCGCCGCGGCCGAGAGATTCGACTCGGGGTCCTGGAGCATGGCGACCAGCGGCTCGAAACCGCGCTCGTCGCGCAGCTCGCCGAGCGCATGCGCCGCTCGATCGCGCAGCCACCAGTCCTCACCGCCCAGGTACCGAATGCAGTGCGGAACGACCTCCGGGGACCGGATGGTGACCGCGACGGCGGAGGCGAGCGCGGACACCTGATGATCCGGATCGGTGTCCCGCTCCAGGAACGCCGGGATGTACTGCGGGCCCAGCTCCCGGAGCCCTTCGAGCGCGCGGTCGCGCATCGGGCCGTAGACGTTCTGGTAGGAATGGAGGAACGCCTCCGCGACGCGCTGCGGCTCCTGCGTCCGCAGGATTCGCGACGCGAGCTGCCGCACGCGCGGGTTTGCGTCGGAGAGAAGCGGGATCAGGTCCTCGTTCCAGCGGATGTCGGAGCGGGCGAGCAGCGGCGTCAGCGCGGAGATCGCGGCGTCCTGGATGCGCGTGGAGTCGAGATGGCAGTGCCGCAGGAGCGGCCCGATCGCCGACTCGTCCGGGAACCGGGTGAGGAGCTGAACGGCGCGGTACCGGAGCCCCTCCTCCTGGTCTTCGAGCCCCTTCAGGGCGAATGGGACGACACGGGGGGACGACGTTGCCTCCACGATCGAGAACGCCTTCGCGCGGACGGCCGGCGACGGCGAGTCGAGCGCTTCCGAAACGAGCGAGAGGTTTCGCTCCGAGGGATTGCGCCGCAGCCAGTCGAGCGCGGCGTGAACGACGGTCGGGTCGCGGTGCCGCACGAGCTCCGGGAGCCGGTCGAGGAACGAGCTCCCGGCGTGGGCGGCGATCGCCTCGAAGGCCAGGCGGCGTACGGTCTCCGTCCGCGAAACCAGGAGGGGAACGAGCGCCGCCGCCGCTTCCTCGTACGGAAAACGCGCGAGGAGGGCCTGGCCCCGCTGCCGGACCCACGCGTCGGAGTCCACCGCGAGCCAGGCGATGTCGTCCGCAGCGAGACCGCGGATTGCCCCGATAGACTCGAGGAGGGCCTTGCGCTCCTCATCCGTCTTCCAGCTGCGGGCGCGCGCCCGGGCGAGCAGGGTGCGGGCCTCCGCCGTCGGCTTGTGACGCGTTTTTGGCCACATGGTCGCTTGAAACAAGTGTAGCCGCGCCGCCCGGCTCCGTCCAACGGCCCCGTCCTTGACGACAACTCTGCTTGTGAAGATCGCCGGACGGCTCGCCCGGACGCCGCGGCCGGCCGCCCCGGGGCGGAGGAGCGGGGGCCTCGCCTTCGTCGAGCTCATCATTTCCGCGCTCGTGCTCGGCTGGGTCCTTCTCTCGGTTTATCCGCTCTTCCTGTCGAGCGTGCGGTCGAACGTCGCGGCGCGCTCCTACGCCGAGGTCAACGCCCTCGCACGCGACCGGCTGGAAGGGCTGCGGGAACTCCCGTTCTCGGATCCCGCGCTGTCCGCGGGGCGGCATGCAGTCAACGATCTCCCGGATACGCTCCCGGATCCCGAGACCGGGACGTTCGGATCCGGAGCGAGAAACCCCTTCCTCCGGACCTATCGCGTCCAGCAGTTCCAGCTGCCGGCCGCCGCGACCGTCCCGCGGGGCGCGCCGTTCCCGTCGGTGCGGGTGACCGATGCCGGAATCCGCATCGACTTCAAGCGCATCGAGGTCACCGTGGAGCCCGCGACGTCCAGCCCCGGCCTCGGTCTCCTCGCCGCGCGCGTGAGCGCGCTCGTTCGGAACCCGGCGCCCGACGTCGATCTCTCCGACGCGGACCCCGACCCGTGACGGCGCCGCGGACGTCCCGGCGCGCCGGCCTCACCCTGGTCGAGGTTCTCTTCGGCGTTCTGCTCTCGTCGATGCTCCTCCTCGCCGCCCTCGCGATCTGGGATTCGGCAGGACGACTCGACAAGAACGAGATCGACGTCGCGGACGCGCAGGGGAACCTCCGCTTCGGTCTGGGTCAGATTTCGCGGGCGGTGCGCGCCGCCGGCGCGGGAGGACTCTTCGTCGCTCAGGCGGTGCTCCTCCGCCCGGATCCGGACCTGCCCGGCGTTTGGGCGCCGCCCGACGACGACTACGACAACGTCGTGGGAGGCTCCGTCACCGACCTGGCCGGCGAGAGCGTGCCGGTGCGCCCGGGAACCGACATCCTCGAGGTGCGGGGCGCGATCTTTTCGCCGCTCGTCGGTCTCGACGCGACGAGCGGCTGCGGTCCCTGCAACGGCGCGAACGAGCTGACCGTTCACGGCGTGACGTCGAGCGGGCTCGTCAACGATGACCCGAGCCGGCGGCCGCGGTTCGCGGCAGTCGACTCGGCGACCGCGGCAGCCTCGGACCGCCGCCCGATATTCGTACTGGCGGCGGGTGGAGACGACGTCCGCCCGGAGTGCTCGCAGGGGGCATCCGGGGTTCCCATCCGGGCCCCGCAGCCGACGTACCGCGTGGGTCTCCTCGAGTCGCCGACCGCGCTCGCGGCGAAAGGGACCATGGGAGTCGTCGACTTCACCGATCCCCGCGCGCGCGAGCTCGCGACCGAGGATCCCCGCGGACGCGCCGCCGCCCTCCCGGACCCGCCGCTCGGCACGCTCCGGCGCGCGGCCGTTCTCGACGATGTCCTGTTCTTCGTGGACGACTCGGACCCCGATCATCCGACGCTCGCGCGGGCGCTCCGCCGGGGAGCGCGCTTCGACGTCGTGCCGCTCGCCGAGGACGTGGAGGATCTGCAGGTGGCGTACGGCGTGGACGGTCTCTACCGCTCGGACGCCTTCCTGCCCGACGGCCGGATCGGGCGGCTCGTCCCGCCGACGCGCGAAGACGCCGACGCCTCGGCTTCGAATCGGATCGACGGAGACGAGTGGGTGCCGAATGTTCCCGGCGAGCGTCCCTTCACCGCCGACGACCTTCGGACGCCGGCGGGCTGTCCGCTCCTCTCCCAGATCCGCGTCGCCCTCGTCGCGAAGGCGCGGGACCCGGATCCGACGTTTCGAGGGCGCGGCGGCTCCGGCTTCCGCCTGTTCGACGCGGGCGGAGAGGCGCGCGATTACTCCCGGACGAACCCGGGATCGCCGCGCTACCGGCGTCGCGTCCTCGCCGCGACCATCGCCCTCCGAAACTTCGAAGCGTCGCTCCCGGTGGCGCCGTGACGCCCCGGTCCGCGCGCGGAACTGTGCTCCTCCTCGTCCTCCTGACCGTTGCACTGCTGACGGTGATCGGCATCGCGCTCCGGTTCTCGACCGGGCTCGAACGAGCGAGCGCCGCGAACGAGTGGTCGGTCAGCCGGGCGTTCTACGCGGCCGACGCCGGGGTCCGCTGGGCCGCGGCCGAGCTCGCCGCGGATCCGGCGGCGTTTCTCGAACGACCCGAGTTCACCGATCCCCCGCAACCCTTCGGGACCGTGTCCTTCCCGCTGCCTTCCCACGATCACGGTCCGGCCGGGCCTTTCTCGGGCGATCCGGCGGGGGATCGAATCCGGGTTTTCGTCGAGGCGCCCGGTTTCCTGGGCCGCCGGGTCTGGCCGGGATCCGGGGAGACCGTCCTCTTTCTGTACGCGTTCGAGCTGCAGGCGAGGGCCGAAGAAGCCTCCGGCGCCCGCTTCGCCGCGCGCGTGGCGGCGGACGTGGAAGTCGGGCCGCTGCCGGCCGATTTCCTCGAGACCCGTTCGGCGGGGGCTATAATTCCAGGCGTTCAAACGACAGGGAACGGAGTCGAGCCGATGGATGCGAAACCACCGGTTCGCGCCGTGACCACGAACTGGATGGAACCATGAAGACACTCGTCCGCACTGCCGTCCTTCTCCTCGTTTTTCCGGCTGCCGCCTCTCTCGCCGAGGTGGTCGTCCTGAAGGGCGGCGCCGTCGTCAACCTCCAGCGCCCTCCGGTTCGCAAGGGAAACAACGTTCTCCTGACGCGGTCCGACGGGACCCTGCTCTCCGTGCCGGCCTCCGACATCGATCGGACGGCGACGGCCGCCGCCAACGCGGCTCCGGCGCCCGCTCCGCCCCCGGTCGCGGCTCCTCCGGCCACGCTGGCCGAAGCTGCCCGGGCCGGGCGGGAGGTGCCGAAGGCTCGCGTTCGGATCACCGACGCGAACGTGGCGCACGGTGATTCGTCGCCCGAGCCCGCCGCCGCGGACGCTCCCAAGGAAACGGCGTCCGGCGCCGGCCGCGTCGACGTCGCGGACTACAGCCAGGAGAAGTCGGGCGAGGCCTTGGTCGTCCGCGGCACGCTCCGCAATCCCGGGTCCACGATCGCGACCAACGTGCGCATGACGGTGAGCGCTCTCGACTCGAAGAATCAGCCGATTGCTTCGGGCGAGGCCGGGATCTCGAGCGCCGCCATCGAGCCGTCGAAGACCGCGGCTTTCTCGATCACGATTCCGGTCGGGAAGGTGGCGGTCGGATCTCTCCGGTTCACCCCCCGCTGGGCGTCGACCGCGCCCCCGGCCGAAGCCGCGGCCGACGCCGAGGCGAAGAAAGCGGGCGACTCCACGGCCCCGGCGCCGGCAGCCGGGCGCCCGAACGAGCCGCCGCCGCCTCCGCCCACGCCGTACGGCCGCGGCGTTCTCTACGC
>JBKPMI010000067.1:0-19825 GCA_046732075.1 Acidobacteriota bacterium
ACGCCTTCGGCGAAAAGGAGGCCCGCGACGAGCTCCTCGTCGTTGCCGGGCGTACGCATCGTCGTAACGAACGATCTCGGTCTCGCGCCACTCTCCGGGCGGATCCGGATCTCCAGCGGCTCCTCGACGGCGAGGACGTCCTCGCGCTCGATCTGCCGATCTCCGTCGCGCGTCACGACCCGCGTCTTCTCGACCGGCTCCATCGCCTCGCATTATCCCGCCCCGTTGCCGTCTCCGAGGCGTAGAGTCTCCGGGGGGCCTCGATGGATCTGATCAATCCGACCGTTCGGCGATGGATCGAAGACGCGGCGACGGATCCGGACGCCTTCTGGTCACGCGCCGCGCGGCAGCTGCCCTGGTTTCGGACCTGGGATCGCACCTTCTCCTGGGACTTCCCTCTCTTCCGCTGGTTCGAAGGGGGTCAGACGAACCTCGCTTACAACGCACTGGATCACCACGTCGAGGCCGGACGCGGGGGGCACGCCGCGTTCGTGTCGGTCAACGAACGGGGGGGACGACGTGTCTATACCTACGGCGAGCTCCGGCACGAGGTCGTGCGCGTGGCCGCCGCCCTGCGCGGCATGGGCGTCGGGAAAGGCGACCGGATCACGATCTACATGCCCACGATTCCGGAAGCGGTCCTGCTCATGCTCGCGGCGGTCCGAATCGGGGCGATCCACGTGGTCGTTTTCGCGGGGTTCGGCGAACGCGCCCTGGGCGACCGCATCCGGGCGAGCGGATCGAAGCTCGTGTTCACGACGGATGTCACGTTCCGCAAGGGAAAGGACGTCCCGTTGAAGGGCATCGTCGACGGCGCGCTCGAGGGAGCGCCACACGCCGTGGAGCACGTGGTAATCCTGAAACGCACGACGCCGGAAGCCCCGATGCGCGCGGGTCGGGACGTGTCGTGGGAGGAGTTCCTTTCCCGGGGCGCCGGCCAGAGCGGCGACCACGTGCCGATGGAGTCGAATGAGCCGGCCTTCATCCTCGCGACCTCCGGGACGACCGCGACGCCAAAGCTGGCCGTGCACACGCACGGCGGCTACCAGGTTCACATCGCGAGCATGGCGCGCTGGTGTTTCGGCCTTTCCGCCGAAGACGTGTGGTGGTCGACCTCCGACATCGGATGGATCGTGGGCCACAGCTACATCGTCTACGCGCCGCTCCTCGCCGGATGTACGACGCTCGCCTACGAGGGGGCGATCGACCACCCGGAGCCCGACGCGCTGTGGAGGATCGTGGAGGAGTTCGGGGTCACCGGAATTTTTACGTCACCGACGGCCGTGCGTCTCCTGATGCGGTACGGGGAGCAGCCCGCTCGCGGGGTGGACCTTTCACTCCTGAGGAAGGTTTTCTGCGCCGGAGAAGTCCTGAACGCTCCGGCCTGGGACTGGCTTCAGAATCAGATCCTGGGCGGCCGCGTTCCCGTGATCGACCACATGTGGCAGACCGAGACGGCCGGTCCGGTCTTCGGAAATCCCTACGGCATCTCGATGCTCCCGATCAAGCCGGGTTCCGCGACGATCCCCCTTCCCGGAATCGATTGCGCGGTCGTGACGCCGGAGGGCGAGCCCTGCGGCCCCGGCGAGAAGGGGATCATGGTCATCCGCCGGCCGTTTCCCGGGTTGACGCCGACTCTCTGGGGGGAACCCGAACGCTATCGAACCGACTACTGGGACCGCATCCCCGGCGTGTATTACACGGGCGACTCCGCGCACGTGGACGAGGACGGTTACGTCTGGTTCGCGGGACGCGCCGACGAAATCATCAAGATCGCGTCGCACCGGCTCGGGACGATCGAGGTCGAGACGGCCTGTCTGCAGCATCCCGGAGTGGCAGAAGCCGGCGTCACGGGGCGGCCGGACGAGCTTCGTGGCGAAGTCATCTCCGCATTCGTCGTCCTGAAGCAGGGTTACACGCCCTCGGCCTCGCTCCGCCAGGAGGTTCTCGAGACGATCCGCCGGGAGCTCGGTGCCATCGCCGTCGTGGGCGATTTGAACTTCGTACCGATTCTGCCGAAGACCCGGAGCGGCAAGATCATGCGCCGGGTCCTGAAGGCGGTGACGCTCGGACGCGATCCCGGCGACATCACGACGATCGAGGACGAAGGCTCCGTCGAGGAGGCGCGCTCGGCGTGGGAAGAGATGCGGAAGGATATGGAGATGAGCGAGAAGAAGGGCGGCCGCTGAGACAGATCCCCACCAGGGAAGGCCCCTCCCCGAAGGGAGGGGCCAGAAGAGTCCGGCGATCGCGTCTTACGGGTTCATCGTCACTACGATCACAGCCTCGCCGCGGTTGGAAGTGTCGGTCAGGTCGGTCTCGGTCTTGATCCGTGATGCGTCGATCGAGTGCCGGTCGACGAGATACGACCTCGCATTCTCGGCGCGCTGACGGGCCAGCGACTCCCGGCGCGGGGCCGCGGTGCCGTCGTCCGGATGACCCGTGATGACGACGGTTGCGGAGGGGTTCTCGCGGAGCCGGAGTGCGATGACGTCGAGACGCGCCTTTGCGACGTTCGTGATGTGGTCGCTTCCCCGATCGAAGTCGATCCTGTCGGTCGTCGGAGCCGGGGGAGGCGGCGGCGAGACGACGGGCGGAGCCGGTGGCGGCATCGGAGCCGCCGGCGCCTCGGGGGGGGCCGGGGGTGGCGGCGGCGCGAGGGCGGGAGGGGGAGGAGGAGCCGGGGGAGCCGGAGGAGGCACGACGACCGTCGCCAGCGCGTAGCTGAAGTTGTAGAGGGCCGAGAGAATGATCTGATTTCCCTTGGTCGTTGTTTTCGCGGTACCGGATTCGAGCTTGGCATTCAAGTACTCGAGACCCATCTGGTACGGCCCCGCCTTCCAGCGCAGCATGCCGCTGAAGATCTGATTCTTCAGGCGCGCTGCGTTCGCCAGGGCGCGGATCGCGTCCTTGTCATCGGGGTCGTCGATCGCGTAGAAGCCGTAGACGCCCCAGTTCGGCGTGAAGTCGTAGCCGGCCTGGATCCATCCGCCGTTGCTCTTGATGTCGCCGAACTGCGAGATCGTCGTGAACTGCTGCCCGGCCGAGTCGGCGGTGTGGTAGCTGCCCTGGACCAGGAACCCGCCGAGCTGGAGTCTGGCGCCCAACTCTCCGATCCATCCGTCGAGCTTGTCATTGGGGGTCGACGCGTTGGCCCCCGAAAGGTCCTTCTGGTCGTAGTGCCCGACGACGTAGAAGCCCCACGTGCCCTTTTCGACTTTTCCGCTCAGGTTGAAACGTGCTTCGATTTGCGGCCAGCCCGCATTGCCCGCCGACAGCGAAGTGATGTTGGAGTTGGCTTGAGGGCACTCACCGTTCACGGTCCCCCCGACGCACCGATCCCAGCTGCCGCGCATCACGGCAGCCTGGAGTTCCGCGTTCAGGGGGGCATCCTTGGGAGTCAGCATCTGGTAGTAGAAGATGCCGGGAAATCTCCACCCGGGCATGCCGCTCCCGTATCCGAGAGGGAATGCGAGGTGCGACGTCGAGACCGGTACGACGCTCGCTGCGGCGTTCGAGGTAAAGCCGAAGAGCGGCGACCAGTACTGCCCGACGCGGATCGTGGTTCGCCCGTTGCCGATGTCCGCAAAGGCCAGGCGCAGGCGGGGAACCGGCTGCTGCTCGGAGAAGGCTCCGGTGCCGTTGAAACCCCCGAAGAAGTCCATCTCCAGGGCGCCGCCGAGCTTCCAGTCCGAGGTCTTGCTGACCTTCGGACCGTTGAACGCCAGGGTCAGCCGGCTGTTGCGGACGTCGCCTCCCGAGAACCACTTGTCCTTCGTGAACTCGGGAGGGATCGGCCACTCGGCGTTCTGTCCGTTGCCGAAGGAGAAGGTCTGATCCTGGAGGAACACGCTCGCGCTGAGGAATCCCCGGATGGTGAGTCCCTCCGGAGGCGGGGTCTGTGCGCGAACCGAGGCGACCCCGAAGACGGCGCACGCCGCAAACACCGTGGCACGAATGCATCGCTTCATCGAAGACTCCTTTCTTCCAAAGGCCGACGGGGGGACGATGCGGGGGGGTGCTGCCATAGGCGGCTCCTCGTTGTTACGGATTCTTTCACTTCACCGATCCGACGGTGAAGCCCGCGATGAATCGGTCGAGAAAAAGGTTGTAGAGGACGGCAATCGGCAGGCTCGCGACCAGGCATGCGGCCATCAGCGAGCCCCAGTAGTAGACGTCTCCCCGGACGAGGTAGATGGGAACGCCGACTCCCACGGTCTGGTGCGCCGCCGAGGAGATGAAAGTCAGGGCGTACACGAACTCCTGGCTGACGAGCGTGAACGTGAAGATCACCACGGTCAGGATCCCCGAGACCGAGATCGGAATGACGAGCTTCAGAAACGCCTGGAACCGGGTCAGGCCGTCGACCATCGCGGCATCCTCGAGCTCCGCCGGTATCGACTTGAAGAATCCCATCAAGAGCCACGTGGAAAAAGGGATCGTGAAGCTCGGATAGACGACGATGACCGCCCAGAGCGTGTCCTGGAGGCCCAGCCACGCGACGATGCGCGACAGCGGAATGAAGAGAAGGGTGGGCGGCACGAGGTAGGTGAGAAAAATACCGATCCCCACCCGGCCGCCCCAGCGCCCGGTCAGGCGGGCGAGGGCATAGGCGGCGGGCACCGCGAGCACGAGCGTGATCACGACCACGACGAGCCCGGCGAAAGCCGTGTTGCCGAGCCAGCGCAGGAAGAGCGTCTCCCGAAAGAGCAGCCGGAGATGCTCGAGCGTCGGACTCTCGTTGAAGATGAACGGATTGTTCTTGAGGTCATAGAGATCGCGCGTGCTCTTGAAACTCGTGATCAGCATCCAATAGAAGGGAAAAGCGAGAAGGGTGCAGAAGGTCGCGAGCACCATCCAGTGCAGCATCCTTCCGCCGAGTCGGCGCGCCCGCATCCCCACGGCCATCATGCGATCTCCGACCGGTGGGCGGTGCGCAACATCAACCACGCCACGAGGACGAGTAGGGGGACGAGGAAGATCGAGATGGCTGCGCCCTCGGCGAGGTCGCCGCCCAGGATTCCCGTGAAGAACGCCATCGAGGGGAGAACCTGGGTGGTGTCGTAAGGCCCTCCGCGCGTCAGGATGTAGATCACGGTCATGTCCGTGAAAGTGAAGATGGCGCCGAAGAGGACGGCCACGTTCATGATCGGCAGCATCATCGGAATCTGGATCTGGAACAGCCGCCGGAAGAAGCCGGCTCCATCGACAGCCGCCGCCTCCGGAATGTCCCTCGGGATCGCGGTCCAGCCCGCGAGGATGATCACGGTGGCGAACGGAAGCATGTGCCAGGTATGGACGAGGATGACCGAGATCATTGCGAGCTTCGGCTCGCCCAGCCACATCGGCGCCGAAAAAGGTTTGACCAGGTGGAACCGAACGAGCACCCAGTTGATCACGCTGTAGAGGGAGTCGAGGATCCATTTCCAACCGATCGAACCGATCGAGACGGGCGCGACCCAGGGGAGCAGGATCAGGAACCGCAGGAGTCGCCGACCCCGGAAGGCATCCTTCAGCACGAGCGCGAGCACGTTCGCGCCGATCAGGACGAGCACCTGGGAAGAAATCGTGAAGAGAAACGAGTTGCGCAGGGCTCGAAGAAAAGTTGGATTCCGCAGGACCGAGGCGAAGTTCTTCACTCCGACGAAGTGATAGCCGAGACTGCCGACCTTGACGTCTCCGACGCTGTACAGGAAAGCGAGAACGAAAGGGACGCCGACGAGGGCGATGACGTACACGACCGCCGGCAGGAACATCGCCGGCCCCAGCCATCGCTGACGGCCGGAGGTCATTGCAGATGCACCGGCGCGGTGCGCATTCCGCTCCCGGGATCGAAGAACTTCAAGTTCCGCTCGGCGACGGCGAAGTCGTAGACGACGTCCGGTGCGAAGCGGACCGCGTGAGTTGCGGCAATGCGGGACACGACCTTGCGTCCGTCGAAGGGTCCCCCCTCCACGACGCCGTAGAGGATGCGCTCGGCGCCCAGGTATTCCTCGTGGCCGACGCGGAATCGCAGCGGCAGGTCGCGTTCCTGGGGGGGAAGAAACCCGGCGGGGAGGAAGTGCTCCGGCCGGAATCCCGCAGTGACAGTCCCCGTTTCGACGAGATTCATCGGAGGGGATCCCAGAAAGGTCGCAACGAAGGTGTCGGCGGGCTCGTCGTAAACCTCCGCGGGCGTGCCGATCTGCCGGACCGAGCCGTGATTCATCACGGCAACCCGGTCACCCATCGCCATCGCCTCCACCTGATCGTGCGTGACATAGAGGGTGGTCGTTCCGATCCGCTTCTGAAACTGCTCGAGCTCCTCGCGCGCGGACGCACGGAGCTTCGCGTCCAGATTCGACAAAGGCTCGTCGAGGAGAAAGAGCGACGGCTCCCGTACGATGGCCCGGGCGAGAGCCACGCGCTGGCGTTCGCCCCCGGAAAGCTCCCGCGGCCGCCGGTTCAGGAGCCGGCCGATGCCGAGGAGCCCGGCGGCCCATTCCGCCTTCTTCCTCCGCTCTTCTTTGGGAACGCGAACCGCCTTCAAAGGAAAAACGATGTTGCCGAAGACGGTCAGGTGCGGATAGAGCGCGTAGCTCTGGAAGACCATGGCGATCCGCCGCTGCCTCGGAGTCCAGTCGTTCACGAGTTTTTCCCCGATCCAGATCTCGCCGGAGGTCGGCTCCTCCAGCCCCGCGATCATCCGCAGGAGAGTCGTCTTTCCGGAGCCGGAAGGGCCGAGAAGAACGAGAAACTCGCCCTCCCGGCTCTCCAGGCTCACGTCGACGACCGCTCCGACCTGTCCCTTTCGGAAAAGTTTGGTGAGCCCTCGCGTCCGGACGACGGCCACCTCAGGCTCCGCACGCCGGCGCTACTTCCACTTGTCGAAGATTCTCCGGACCTCCTTGTCCGCGGCGCGAGCGGCGTCCTCCGGGCTCATCTCGTCTCGCGCTGCCTTTGCGAACATGGTCGGGATCACGAAGGTGTTGAAAACCTCGTCGATCGCGGCCGTCGCGTAGCCGGGATAACCGACGTTCGTCGCCCAGTCGAGCACGTTGCCCAGCACCTTGTACTTGTCCGGAGGCTTCGCCTTCGGATCGTTGGAGATCTGCTGTTTCAGATCCGGAACCGTCTGGGGGAAACACGGGAAGTTGTAGAACTCGCTCGCCTTGAACGCCGCTCCGAAGTTGTCGATGTAGTCGGCGAGGAATTGCTTCGCCCCCTCCTTGTTCTCGGCGAAGTCCCACACGACGTAGCAGTCCATCACGTGCTCGGCGGCGATCCGGCGGACCGGTCCCTTGAGGGCCGGTCCCACCCAGATCTTCTGGGACATATCGGGGTTGTCCTTTTCCGCGGTCCGCGTGACGGAGATCGCGTTGCACACGAAGGAGAGCTTCCCGGCCAGGATTCCGCGGTTGTTCGCGGACGGATCCCACGTGAACACCTCGGGCGTCATGGTCTCCTTGTAAAGGGCTCGAACGTACTTGAGGGCCTCCAACGTCTGTTTGGAGTAGAGCGTGACGTTGCCGTTCGCGTCCTGCTCCGCGCCTCCGAAAGACCACAGGACGGCGCGCATGGCCATGTTGCTGTCGAGCTCCTGGGAGAGGCCGACGCCGACCGGGTTGCCGACACTGTCCTTGATCTTCTTGCCGCCGACTCGAAGGTCCTCCCAGGTGTCCGGCCCGTTGGGGAAGCCGACCTGTTCCCAGAGATCCTTGCGGTAGTTGCCCGGGTCGGGAACGTAGGAGTCCGAAAAGGCGAAGTACTTCTTGGTCTTCGGATTGAAGGTCGATCGCTCGGCGAGCGAAATCATTTTCCCGTGTTTCTTCTGGACCTCTTCGTAGATTTCCCGATGGTCGATCACCAACTTCTCGTAGGCCGCGGGCGGAGAGAGAAACATGAAGAGGTCGTGCCCCTTCCGGGCAGCCGCCTCCGCGGCTGCCCGGGCGTTGACCTCGCCGATCGCAACGTGGTCGACGATGACCTCGGTGTCGTGTTTCGAACCCCACTCCTTCGTGTAGACCCCGTCGAACCACTTGTCGTAGCCGGGGACGAAGTGGCTCCACTGGATGATCTTGAGAGTCTTCCCCGCAGCCGACGCCCGGCTCGGGAAAAGAAATGCCGGCCCCACCCCGGCCGCGAGGGCTCCGGCGCCGGTGAGTTTTGCGAAATCCCGTCTCGTCAGACCGCGATGGCGTTTCTTCGACATGGTTACCTCCGCTGTTCGACTCGCTAGCTTTCCGTCACGCCGGTGGCGGGCTTCGCCGCCAGGTACTCATGGCCGATATCCCGGTCCTTCGTTTCCCGGATGAAGAGGCCGCCGATCACGAAGCTCATCAACGCGACGATGATCGGATACCAGAGTCCGGCGTAGATGTTTCCTCTCGATGCCACGATCGCGGTCGCCAGAAGCGGCAGCATCCCGCCGAACCATCCGTTTCCGATGTGGTACGGCAGCGACATCGAGGTGTACCGGATGCGCGTCGGGAAGAGCTCGACCAGGAATGCCGCAATCGGGCCATAAACCATCGTGACGTAAATCACGAGGATGAACAGGATCAGGATCGTCATCGGCCAGTTGATCGCCGACTTATCGAGCTTGTCGGGGTAGCCCGTCGTCTGTAATGCCGCCTTGTAATCCTCCTCCTTGAACCCATGCAGCTCGACTGTGCCGATCTTCGTCACGACCGCCTCGCCGGGCACCTCCGGCACGTCCTTGAAGGAAAGGCCGCTCTTGGTCAGAAAGTCCTTGGCCTTGTCGCAGGGCGAGAAAACGGTCTTTGGTGTGGGGAAAATGTGCATCCGGCAATCCGAAGCGGCCACGGTGATGGGTGTGGACTTCGCGTACGCCTCCAGCGCCGGGTTGACGTTGTGCGTGAGGGCTTTGAAGAGCGGGAAGTAAGTGACTGCGGCGATCAGGCAGCCTGCCAGGATGATCCACTTGCGACCGATCTTGTCGGAGAGCGCCCCGAAGACGATGAAGAACGGCGTTCCGATGATCAGGGAGATGCCGATCATGATGTACGCGGTCAGATAATCGACCTTCAGGTAAAGCGTCAGGAAGAACAGGGCGTAGAACTGGCCCGTGTACCACACGACTCCCTGACCGGCCGTCGCCCCGAGGAGAGCGAGCAGCACGATCTTGGCGTTGGACCAGTTGGCGAAGCTATCCGTGAGCGGCGCCCGTGAGCCCTTTCCCTGAGCCTTCATCGCTTTGAAGATGGGAGACTCCTGCAGCTTCAACCGGATGTAGACCGAAAAGGCCAGCAGGACGATCGAGAAGAGGAAAGGAATTCGCCAGCCCCAGGCCTTGAAGGTTTCGGGCGTCATCTTGACGCGGAAGAAGCCGATGATGACGAGCGCGAGCAGAAGGCCGAGCGTCGCGGTGGTCTGGATCCAGCTCGTGTCGTAGCCGCGCTTTCCATGAGGGGCATGCTCGGCAACGTAGGTCGCGGCGCCGCCGTATTCTCCTCCGAGCGCGAGTCCCTGGGTGAGGCGCAGGACCACGAGCAGGATGGGCGCGAGGAAGCCGATCCTCGCGTACGTCGGCAGAAGGCCGACCGCCGCGGTGGAAGCGCCCATCACGACGATCGTGATCAGGAAGGTGTATTTCCGCCCGACCAGGTCGCCGATGCGCCCGAAGACGAGCGCTCCGAAGGGTCGCACCAGGAAGCCGGCGGCGTACGCGACGAACGAAGAAAGGAGAGCTGCGGTCGCGTTGCCCGGGGGGAAGAACAGGGCGGCGAAGAAAGGCGCCAGGGTCGCGTACAGATAGAAGTCGTACCACTCGAAAACGGTCCCGAGCGAGGAGGCAAAGATGACCCGCTTCTCCTCCTCCTTCTTGACGAGGGGCACGGTTCCGGGGATTGCCGTCGACATGAATCCTCCTTTTTGCCTACGGAATCACGACTCGACCATGCGTGCGCGCGTCAGGAATCCGCGGGTAGCGGCGACCTCCGGCGCCGCGGGCTCGACACGGGAGGACTTCGTTCCGGCAATCTCGAGGGCACGGGCTCCGGCGAGCCGCTGCGCTTCGAGGAGCCGCGAGGGGGGGGATATCGCACCGATCCCGAGCGGTAAGAGATCGCCCGGAGCGGTGACGGTGTCTCCGGAGGAGGAAGGCCAGGCCGGCTCGTCCTCTTCATTGGATCAGTGAGCGCGAGTTTTTCAGAGCATTCGGGAAAGTCAAGAGCCAGACGCACGGGTCGATGAGATTTCTGGGCGGTCTCGGGTCCCTTTGGAGAGGTTTGGCCTCCCGGCTCTCCAGCGCGCCGTCTGCGACGCGACGGCGCCGGCCGGATCGGGGAGGCCCGCCCGCCTCCGGTCAGCTTTCCGCCAGCTCCGACCGATCGTCGGTCTTGACCACGGTGACGGTGCAGTTCGCCAGCGCGACCACCTGGGAGGAGACGCTGCCCAGGTAGCGCCGCAGGGTGGAGCTTCCGCGGGACCCGACGACGACCTGCGCGACGTGGTTGGACTCGGCGAACTCGACGATGGCGGCGCCGGCGTCGGGAGCCTCCAGGACGTGGTACGTGATCCGGTTCGGGGGAAGGCCGAGAGGCCGCGCCCAGTGATTCAGGTCCACGAGACCCTTCACGTGGAGGTTGCGCCCCTCCTCGTCCTCCGTCACATCCATCCCGATACGGGAGGTCTTGAGAACCATGACGCACGCCAGCCGGGCGGCCGGGGCCGCCCGGAGAATGTCCCGCAGGTTCGACCGCATCGCCTCGTTCAGGGCCTCCGACCTCTGCGCGAGGTCGATCGCAGCGACCACGATCGGCGCGCGGGCCAGATGTCCGGCCACCGATTGCCTGGGGTCCGGCTCCTCTCCGAGCATGCGGAAATACCGTTTCGTGCTCGCCCAGATGCCCTCCCTTCTCCGCCGCGCGGCCGCCTCCGTCAGAACGACCCGATCCGGGTGCTGCAGCTCGAACGCGAGCTGGGCCGCCGTCTGGTAACGGCGGTTCGGATCGACCTCCAGGCACTTGAGAACGATCTCCTGGAGCCACTCCGGATAATCCTCACGAAGCGCCCGGGGCGGTGAGGGAGATCGGTAGAGCCGGCGACGGAGTCCCGCGACCGACGTGGGATTCCCGAACGGACGCTCACCCGTCGAGAGGTGGTACAGAACGACGCCGAGCGCGAAGATGTCGCTCCGAGGATCGTTGCGGATGCGTCGGACCTGTTCGGGGGAGATGTACGGGCCCGTCCCGATCGGAATGCGGAACTCCTCGGCCAGGAGGTCGGGCAGCCGATCGTGTCGCGAGACCCCGAAGTCGATGACCACCGCCTCACCGCTTTCCCGGAACATGATGTTGCTCGGCTTGACGTCGAGGTGGATGACGTGCTGGCTGTGGATGTCGTGCAGGGCACCCGCCACGCGGGCGCCGACTAAGGCGACCTCTTGGTCGGGCAGGGGCATCCGGTCCAGTTGGGCGCGGAGCGAGCGGCCGTCGATCCACTCCATGACGATGTACGGCTGCGCCGCGAGACCGCCCGCCGCCACGTAGCGGGGCGTGTGGTTCCCGGACAGCGTCGGCAGAATCATCACTTCCACCTCGAAGGCCACGATCGCCGCCGGGTCCTCCGCTTCCCCGAGCCGCGGGATCTTCATCACGAGGGGCGTCGGGCCGCCGCCCGGAGCCGTCACCCGCCAGATGCTCGCCATGCTCCCGTGGTGAATCCGTTCGTCCAGTCGATACCCATCGATCACCGTGCCCGGCTGGAATCGGTGACGGGGAGGTGTGGTCAAGCTCCCGTCTCCAGCCGCATCGCGAGACCGGTGGGAAGTCCCGACTCGCGGATTCGGCGTGCGACGCTCGCGTAGTCGTACGGCACGCGGAAAAAGGTGAGGAGGGCGCTCTGGTCATCGAACAGGGCGTAGGAAGCGGCGGGGTTGCCGTCCCGGGGCTGCCCCACGGATCCGACGACCGCCAGCCAGCGACGCGTAACCGGCAGCGGGATCCGGACTCCCGGCTGGGGCACGAAGGCCGAAGTGCGCTCGTCGTCCGTCATGTGGTAGAGCGCGGGCGTGTGGACGTGGCCGCAGAACGTCCATCGATTCGGCGTGGCCCGCATGCTCCTCCGGGCGTCGAACACTCCGGTGATGTACTCCCAGCGGTCGGGAGCCCACGCATTGGCGTGGACGTACAGTCGGCCGCCCTCCTCGGCGGTCAACGGCAGCCCCGCCAGGAAGTCGATCTGAGCCGCCGGAAGCCGCTTCCGCGTCCAATCGATCGCGGCACGGGCCTCTTCCTGCATCGACGCGCTGGAACGCTGGGTGACCGCCAGGTCGTGGTTCCCGAGGACGGCGATCCCGCCGGCCCCGACGAGATTTGTCAGCACCTCCAGTACCCGTTCCGGGTCGGGACCGTAGCCCACATGGTCCCCGAGAAAAATGAACCTCTCGGCGGCACGGGCGCGCGCGTGCTCGAGGCACGCGGAGAGCGCCTCGAAGTTCGCGTGGACGTCGGAAAGGAGCGCGACGATCACGCGCTCGATCCTGGAATACCCGTCGCCCGCCTTCCGACCTTCTCGACTCCCGCGCCGGTTCCCTCCGGGACTCGGCCGGGGCGGTAGACGCGAGCTCCCGCGACCGACAGCGGCTCCATTCCGCCTCCTTCGGGGCCTTCTCGGTCGGTCTCCCTGCGGCGATCGTATTTCACGTCCTCGTCGGCCGTCGACTGCAATAAGATCAGGGCACTTTCCAGTGGAGGGACGATGAGCGATCGAGATCCGGCGATCGAAGCTCTCCTCGAGGAGCGTCGCGAGTTTCCACCTCCGGAGGAGTTCGCGAAGCAGGCGAACGTCCGGGACCCCTCGATCTATCGGACGGCCGACCGCGACTTCGAAAAGTTCTGGGAGGACTTCGCGCGGGAGCTCGCCTGGTACAAGGACTGGAAGCAGGTCCTCGAGTGGAAGCCGCCGAAGGCGGAATGGTTCGTAGGCGGGAAGTTGAACGCCTCAGTGAACTGCCTGGACCGGCACGTTTCGGGTCCCCGGAAGAACAAGGCCGCCCTCATCTGGGAAGGGGAGCCGGGCGAGCAGCGGGTGCTCACATACCGCCAGCTCCTTCTCGAGGTCTCGAAGTTCGGAAACGTCTTGAAGTCCCTGGGAGTCGGCAAGGGAGATCGGGTCACTCTCTACATGCCGATGGTGCCCGAGCTGCCGGTCGCGATGCTCGCCTGCGCGCGCATCGGCGCGATCCACTCCGTCGTCTTCGGAGGGTTCTCCGCGGAATCCCTGCGGGACCGGATCAACGACCAGCAGGCGAAGGTCCTCGTCACGGCGGACGGGGGCTGGCGGCGCGGCAACGTCGTTCCTCTGAAGAAGATCTCGGATGAGGCCCTCGAGCAAACCCCGTCGATCGAGGCGGTTATCGTCGTCCGCCGGACCGGCATGTCGATCGGTTTCGACCATGAGCGCGACTACTGGTGGCACGACCTCATGGCCGCGGCCTCGGCCGACTGCCCCCCGGAAAAGATGGACGCCGAGGACCCTCTCTACATCCTCTACACGTCGGGCACCACCGGGAAGCCCAAGGGGATTCTCCACACGACCGGCGGTTACCTCGTCGGCACCTACGCCACGACGAAGTGGATCTTCGACCTGAAGGAAGAGGACGTCTTCTGGTGCACCGCCGACATCGGCTGGGTCACCGGGCACTCCTACGTGGTCTACGGCCCGCTCGCGAACGGTGCGACCTGCTTGATTTACGAGGGCGCTCCGGACACTCCCGCGCGCGACCGCTTCTGGGATCTCATCGAGCGCCACGGCGTCACGATCCTGTACACGGCGCCGACCGCGATCCGCGCTTTCATGAAGTGGGGAACGGAGTGGCCCGAGAAGCACGACCTCTCGTCTCTCCGACTGCTCGGCAGCGTTGGAGAGCCAATCAACCCCGAGGCCTGGATCTGGTATCAGGAGAACATCGGCGGCGGTCGTTGTCCGGTGGTCGACACGTGGTGGCAGACCGAGACCGGGATGATCCTCATCAGTCCGCTTCCGGGACTCACGCGGACGCGGCCGGGTTCCGCGACGTTTCCGTTCCCCGGAATCCGCGCCACGATTCTCGACGCGGCGGGCAGCGAGGTGAAGGTCGGCGGCGGTTACCTCGCGATCACGCGACCGTGGCCCGCGATGCTGAGGACGATCTGGGGCGACGACGACCGCTACGTGTCGACGTACTGGTCGCGGTGGAGCAACGACGTCTACTTTCCAGGAGACGGAGCCAAGCGGGACGAGGATGGATATTACTGGCTGCTCGGACGCGTCGACGACGTGATGAACGTCGCCGGTCACCGGATCGGGACGATGGAGGTCGAGTCGGCGCTCGTCGATCACGATTCGGTCGCGGAATCGGCGGTCGTCGGCATTCACGACGATCTCAAGGGGACCGCGATCGCGGCGTTCGTCATCCTGAAGGACAGGGAGGCGAAGGACGCGGGCGGCGCCCTCCAGGACGAGCTCCGCGGACACGTTGCGAAGAAGATCGGATCGATCGCGAAACCCGACAAGCTGTTCTTCGTGGGCGACCTGCCGAAGACCCGATCCGGGAAGATCATGCGGAGGTTGCTGCGCGACATCGCCGAGGGACGCGTGCTCGGCGACACGACGACGCTCGCTGACAGCACCGTGGTCGACTCGTTGAAAGCGCAATACGAAGAGAAAGAGGGCTGAGGAACCGCGTTTTCAGACGCTTTTTGTCGAACTCGTCCGGCCGCGGCGACTCCGAGTGTCAGTGTCCTGAGATGCGGGCAGAGCGGACGGTGACCCCGGGCACACGCTCCGAAAAAGAATTGTTCCGACGGCGAGCGAGCGACTAGAATCAGAACAGGTTGAAACAAACCGAGGGCGTTCTGGACGGCCGCACCCTCGGCCGGCTTGATCGCTGGCGGAATGCGCGGGCCCTCTTCATCCGACCCGAGGGTGGCGAGGTCGAACGGGCGGTGGCCCAGGCGTTCGGCCGGCGGTGGGTGCGCGCGCAGGTTTACGGTCGCGCGCGGCGTCTCCTGATGGAAACCGATCCTGCCGCGTTCCTCCAGAGTCTGCACGAACGCCTGGGCTCGCTCGCCGACCGGGTCCGCGTCGCTCCGGACGACCCCGGCCTGACCAAGTGGGATTCGCTCGGCAACCTGGCGCCGCTGCCGCGGGCGCGGACCGAGGTGCGCTCTCTCTGGCTCGCGGACCTCCTCCGACACGGCGACTTCTACGCGAAGTTCCAGCCGATCGCGGACCTCTCGACCGGCGACGCCATCGGTTACGAAGGACTCCTCCGGGCGCGCGCCGACTCCGCGAACCATCCTTCCGCCGAAATGTTCCCGGCGGCTCGCGCGCTGCGCGTCGAGCGTCCGTTCGAAACTCTCTCGTGGTCGTGCATCGTCGAGTCGGCGGATCGGCTTCCGGCGGAGAGCCGTCTCTTCGTCAACGTCAATCCGCAGCTCCTCGCTCTGGAGCCGGACGGCCTGTCGGATCTCTGGCGCGCGATCGACGTCTCGACGTTTTCGACTTCGCGCGTCACGCTCGACCTCGTCGAGGTCGAGAACGTCGAGTCGCTCGCCGGGCTCTCGAGCGCGGTGCAGGCGGCCCGCGAAAGGGGAGCGCAGGTCGCGCTCGACGACGTCACGTCGCCGTATCGCGCCATCCAGTGTTGCGAGGCTTTTCATCCCGAGTGGGTCAAGGTCGACTGGGAGATCACGCGCGGCGTCGCGCGTGACCCGCGGCGCCGCTCGATCCTGAAATCTCTCGGCCGCCTCGCGCGGCACTTCTCCTTCGGCCTGATCGCCGAGGGGGTGGAGAACGGCGACGACCTCGAGGTCTGCGCGGCTTCCGGCGTCGTCGCGGCGCAGGGGTACTTCGTCGGCCGGCCGTCGGCCGAGCCGGCCCCGCCCGAGGCGTTGTTCCGCCGGTGGGTCGACGTCCACCGCCAGGTGAGGACAGCCGAACCGGAGGGTTCCGCCAACGGCGCGGAAGACGAGCAGCGAGCCTCCTGACGCCGGATTCCCGCCTCCGGCGGGCGGCCCGACCCCGGACTCGACCACCGTCCGCCTCGACATCTGGCTCCACGTGGCCTGCCTGTTTCCGACGCGTTCCCGCGCCAAAGCGGCCTGCGAGGGGGGGAAAGTCGACGTGAACGGCGCCCGGGCCAAGCCGCATCGCGAAGTCCGGCCGGGGGATCGGGTCGAGATCACGACCGGGAGCGGCCGGCGCCGCCAGCTCATGGTGCGGGGTGTGGCCCAACGGTCGATCCCGCGAGCCCGGGCGCGCGAGCTCTACGAGGACCGCACTCCACCCCCCTCGCCCGAGGAGATCGAGGTGCGGCGCCTGGAGAGGATGCTGGCGCCCTCGCGGGCGGCGGGACGTCCGGACCGCCGTGAGCAGCGCGAACGGCGCCGGCGGAAGGAATGGCCCGGGGTCTGACCCCGCGGATAGACTTCCGGCGTGGACTTCGAGCTTCTCTGCCCGTGCTGCGGCGCCCGGTTGAAGGTCGACCCGGAGCTGAAAGCGATCATCGCGCACGAGGCGCCGAAGGTCGCCCGCAAGTTCGAGTCCGTGGACGACGCGGTCGGAGCGTTGAAGACGCACGACGCCGAGCGCGAAAAGAAGTTCGCGGCCTCGATCGAAGCCGAGAAGTCGAAGAAGGAGGTCCTGAACCGCAAGTTCGAGGAGCTCTTCGAGAGGGCGAAATCCGATACGTCGAAACCGATCCGCGACATCGATCTCGACTAGCTCTCCGCTCTGCACTTGCTCTCGATCGCCGTTCTCGGGTCGAGCCGTGCCGCCGAAAACAGCCCGGACTACTCCCACGCCCTCGAGCTCGGCTCCCGGATCGCCAAACGCGGCGCCCGAGTCGTGTGCGGCGGTTACGGCGGCGTGATGGAGGGCGTGAGCCGTGGCGCCGCGGAAGCAGGCGGCCGCGTGCTCGGCGTGTTGACGTCCGGAGGTGAACCGAACCGCTGGGTGACCGACACCGTGCGGGAGGCAGATCTCTCCGGCCGTCTTCGCCGTCTTCGCGACGAGTCCGCCGGCGCGATCTTCCTGCCCCGGGGATTGGGCACGCTGCTCGAGATCGCCTGGATGGCGGAGTCGATCGCCAAGGCGCTCGTCCCGCCCCGTCCTCTCGTGTTTCTCGGAACGTTCTGGCGGCGCGCGGCCGCGCTCGCGGTGGACGGCGCGGCGGGCCCCGGGGCGGAAGCGCTGGGGCGGTCGATCTCCTTCGTCCGGACGCCGGAAGAGGCGGTGGCCGCGGTCTTCACCGGGATCTAGCCCCGGTACGCCATCTCCTTCAGCAGCGCGATCCGCTTCGAGATCGGCGGGTGCGTCGCGAAGAGCCCGGCGATTCCGCCCTCGCCCTCTTTGACCGCACCGCGGGGATCCGCGATGCAGAGGTGGGCGACCCCCTGCTTGATGGACGGCGTGGGTGCCACGGCGGCATCGATCTTTTCGAGGGCCGAGGCGAGCGCCAGGGGATTGCGGGTCAGCTCCGAGCCCGACGCGTCGGCGAGGTACTCCCGCTCACGGGAGACCGCCATCGCGACGAGCCGCGCGATCAGGGGAGCCAGGAGGAGCGACAGGATCCAGAGGACGAAGAAGAGGAGCAGGACGATCCCGCCGCCGCTTCCCCGTCCGTTGCGTCGTCGTCCGCCGCCCCAACCGATGCCGCGCCGTCCCCAGTCCGATATCAGGAGCACCGATCCCACCAGCGCCGCCACCACGGTCATGAGCCGCACGTCGTAGTTCTTGACGTGGGCCATCTCGTGCGAGACCACGGCCTGGAGCTCCTCCCGGTTGAGCGCGTCCAGGAGTCCGGCCGTCACCGCGACCGACGACCGTTCCGGCCCGCTGCCGGTGGCGAACGCGTTCGGATCGGAGTCCGGGATGAGGTAGACCGCGGGCTTCGGAATGCCGCCGGCGATCGCCATCTCTTCGATGACGTTGTCGAGCAGCCGCTGGCGCGGATCGGTCGGATCGATCGGAACGGCGTTCGCCGAGTCGAGAACGGCGCGGTCGCCCGCCTTCAGGGCCCAGAGCGACGAGCCCGCGCCGAAGAGAAGCGCGCCGAGCGTGGCGATGGGGAAGCCGGGACCGGCGCCCGACCCGTAGAGGAAGAAGTCGGACCCGATCCCGAGAAACACCAGAAACGCCACGAATCCGGTCAGGATCACCGCGGTGCGGCGCAGGTTACGCTTCTGCTGTTCGAAGAGATTCGTGCCGGGCACGACGCGGGCCTCCCGCCGCCGGTGTTACTGCGGCCGGATGTTCAGGTCGACCTTCGGGACCTCGCGCTCCGCCGGCTCCGTGATCTGGTAGAGCTCGACCGGCTGGAACTTGAACGCCTGCGCGATGAAGCTGTCCGGGAAGACGTTCTGGGCGGTGTTGAACCGGGTCGCGACGTCGTTGTAGTACTGCCGCGCGAACCCGACCTTGTTTTCGGTCGACGTGAGCTCTTCCATCAGAGTCCGCACGCTCTCGTTCGCCTTGAGAGCAGGGTAGTTCTCCGCGAGCGCGAAGAGGCGTCCCAGCGTCTGGGTGAGGACGTTCTCCTTCTCGGCCGTCTCCGCGACGCCGCGCGCGGCGACGGCGCTGTTGCGGGCCGCGATCACCTTCTCGAGCGTGTCCTGCTCGAACTGCATCTCCCCCTTGACCGCGGCGATCAGGTTCGGGATCAGGTCGTGGCGGCGCTTCAGCTGGACGTCGATCTGCTTCCACGCGTTCGCCACCTGGTACTTGAGCGAGATGAGGTTGTTGTAGCGCCAGATCGCCCAGATCGCGGCGAAAACCGCGATCAGGACGAGAAAGAGAAAACAGCCGCCGATTGCTCCCATTCGGTTCTACGCTCCCCGGTCGTAATTACGATTTCCGGCCATCGAAGTTGCGCGGCGTCAGGCGTTCAGGCCCTGCCGCAGCTCGCGCGAGAGTATCTCGACCGCGGACCGCTTACCGGCAGTCATCTTCTCGCGCCACAGGCCCTCCGTCTCGAAGCGGCGGTCTCCGATGGACTCCGACCACGGCCGCAGCGCGGCGTCGAGCTCGCCCGCCGACCAGACGTCCCCACCGCGCTTCCGGATCATCGAGATCACGTAGGGGACGATCCGGATGAAGGCGCGCAGCGCCGGGGCGCTCTTGATCGAGTACTTGCGGCCGTGGAAGGCGGTGGGAAAGGCCCGAGCCGCGGCCTTGAAGTAGTTGAGGAAGAATCGCCGCGAGTTCTCCCGGAACTCCCGGGCGACGCGCCCTCCCGCCGCGTCCATTGCGGCGAACACGTCCCGCAGCTCGTCGGCGAGGGAAGCCTGCGTCACGCTTCCGCGTCCGATGCCGAGAACCTTGATCTGCCCGCGCAGCGGCGAGCCGTCGTCCTCGTTCAGCGTGCGGATCACGTCGTGGGCGGCGGCCAGGTTCTCGTCGCGGTAGAGACGCCGTCCCGACAGCGAGATCAGGTGGGAGGGGTTCAGCTTGGTGTGCTTGCTGTTGATGGTCACGAAGAGCTCGACCACCTGGTCGGCCGTGAGGTTGTCGAAGACGACCGCCGGCACCTGGAAGTCCTTGAGGTTGTGCTTCTCCGCCAGCTGGTGGAGGGCCAGGAGGCGATGCTGGCCGTCGAGCGCGCGGAGGATTCCCGACTCCTCCGGCAGCTTCAGGGAGCCGGAGTCCCCCCGGCCGCCGGACGGGGAGAACTCGAGGCGCCGGTCCGAAACCAGGAGGACGCTGCCCGGGATCGCGGGAAGGGTCCCGGAGTCGGCGCATTGGAGGTAGTAGGCGACCAGCTCGTCGATCTTCTTGCGGATGATCGGTCTCTGGTAGGCGTGCTCGGAGGCCGCGATTCTCTTCTCCAGGATCTCCCAGT
>JBKPMI010000068.1:0-1930 GCA_046732075.1 Acidobacteriota bacterium
GGCTGGGGCGGATGGTCCATGTGCTGTTCCCGACCGAGACCGAGGTGGCCGGGCTGCTCGGCCTGATGTTGATCCAGGACTCCCGCCGCGCCGCGCGCGTGGATGCTGAAGGCGAGCTCGTGACCCTGGAGGAACAGGACCGGACGCTCTGGGACCACGAGGAGATCGAGGAAGGAAGGACGCTGGCGGAGACCGCGCTCGGCCGCGGCGGAATTGGGTTCTATGCCATCCAGGCCGCGATCGCAGCGCTGCACGCGCAGGCCGCAAGAGCGAAGGAGACCGACTGGCCGCAGATCGCGGCGCTGTATGCGTTACTGCTGCGTCTGCATCCCTCGCCCGTGGTGGCGCTGAACCACGCGGCGGCCGTGGCGATGGGGAATGGATTAGAGAGAGGACTTCGCCTCATCGAGGAGCTCGAGGCCACCGGCGAGTTGGACGGCTATCATCTGCTGCCTGCCGCGAAGGCCGACGTGCTGAGAAGGCTGGACCGGAATGCGGAAGCGGCGGCCGCGTACCGAGCTGCCCTCTGCCTGGTGAGTCATCCCGCCGAGCGGCGGTACCTGGAGCGACGCCTCCGGATCTGTTCGCCCCGGTAGCCCCTATCCCGGACTCCCCGAGAGCACCGCTTCGATTGAGTCGAGGTGGTGGCGCCGGTGCTCGCCGCGATCCACGTGGGGCGCATCCGGACGCGCCAGTGCCGCCTGGATCGTCTCGTCGGGCAGCTCGAGGAGAAATGCGTCGACCTCCTCCGCCGCCTCCAGCGCCGCTTCGCCGATCCGGTCGAGAGGGATGAGCGCCAGCAGGGGCTGAATGGCGTCGTTGAAGACGTTCGCCTCATAAGCCTCGCCGCGCCTGTCGCCGGCCGCCCACAGCCGCAGCAGGCACAACCGCTGCCGGTCCCAGAACGCGATGTGGCCCAAATGGTCGGCGACGGTCCAGCCGTGCGGCAGGCGCCGGCGCAGCGCGGCGGCGTCGAGACTCCGGACGAGTCGGGCCAGCCGCTCTCTCGACGATCGATTGCTCTCCGCGATCTCCGGTCCTACGGGCATCGGTTCACCTCAGTCCCAGCTTGTAGAGCGTCCCCGCGTTCGTGCGCAGCACCATGGTCGCGATCTCCTCGGCCCGCGGGCGGGTAACGTCGCCGTTTCGCATCATGTCGGTCAACGCGATCGCGAGAGCGCGTCTCGCGGTCGACGACCCGAGCCACGCGGCCGAGTCCCAGCCGATGTCCGGCCCGAACCCCGACGCGTCCGTCCCGAAGAGAACCTTCTCGGGATACTGAAGCAGCCAGTCCTCCAGGACCCGGGCAAGCTTCGCCGGAGGGTCGATCAGGTCCATCACCGAGAAATCCAGGTAGACGTTGGGCTTCGCGAGCATCGCCCCGGCATGGGACGCGTAGATGCCGCCGCCGTGCACGATGACGAAGTTCGTGCCGCGCAGCGTCGGGTCGTTGAACGCGGGCTCCAGGAGCAGGGGGTCGCCGCCCGCCGCCTGGTAGAAGGAGCCGGCGAGCTCCAGCGCATGGACGTGGACCGCCATCCCGAGCCGGCCCGCCTCGCGCGCGATGTATCGGAAAAGAAAGTCCTCGAGCATCTTGTAGTCGGCACGCGATGGCTCGCCTCCCGCCGCGTATCGCGAATAGACGCCCGCCGCCGTTTCGACCGGCACCTCATCGAAGTCGAGACTCCGGAGGTAGGCCGCCTCGAACTTGACGGCGACGCAGCCGAGCTTCCGCTGCCGTTCCAGCGTGGGCGTCACCACCGTCCTCAGATATCCGCCGAGCGTTGGCGGCAGCTTCGCGACCTGGAGGTCGGACAGATAGCGCCGGAGCAGCTTCTCCTCGAGCGGGTAGAGCTTCGCGCGATCGGGAGTCGTGGCGGCCTCGGCCTTCGTGGAGAGCGGCAGCATCAACGCGTCCACGTAGGAGACC
>JBKPMI010000069.1:0-2989 GCA_046732075.1 Acidobacteriota bacterium
CCTTCGAATGGAGATCGAGGCCGTTATCCGACGATCGCGCCGACGAGGTCGTACTCGTAAGCGTCCGAGATCCGGACCGAAACGATCTCGCCCGCGCGGACGTCGCGGCCGGCGAGGTCGTTCACCAGGAGACGTCCGTCGATCTCGGGCGCCTGCGACCGAACGCGCCCCTCGACCAGCTGGTCGCTTTCCTCGCAGGGACCCTCCACGATCGCCTCGAGCGTCTGCCCGATCCGGGCCCGGTTCTTCCGGCGGGCAATGGGCCGCTGGAGCGACAGGAGGAAGTCGCGCCGCTCCTCCTTCTCCTCCGCGGCCACCGGGTCCCCCAGGGGCTCCGAGTCGGAGCCCGGCTCCGGCGAGTAGGTGAAGACGCCGACGTTGTCGAGCGCCGCCTCGCGGACGAACTCACAGAGCTCCCGAAACTCGGCGTCCCCCTCTCCCGGAAAACCGACGATGAACGTGGTGCGGATCGCGACGTCCGGGACGGTCGCCCGCAGCTTCCGGATCATCCCGAGGTAGGAAGCGGAATCGCCTCCGCGCCGCATCCGCGCCAGGATCGGTCGCGAGACGTGCTGCAGCGGGATGTCGACGTAAGGCACGAAGCGCGGATTCGCCGCCATGAGGTGCAGCACCGAGTCGTCCAGCGTCTTCGGATACGCGTACAGGAACCGGATCCAGGGGAAGGTCGTCCCCGCGAGCAGCGCTTCCACCAGCCGCGCGAGCCCCTGCCGCTTCCAGCCCAGGTCCTCTCCGTACCGGGTCGTGTCCTGGGAGATCAGCACGAGCTCCGAGACCCCCTGCGCCTCGAGCGCCCGCGCCTCGGCGACGAGCGACTCGATCGTCCGGCTCCTCTGCCGGCCCCGCATCTGCGGAATCGTGCAGAACGTGCAGGGGTTGTCGCATCCCTCCCCCACTTTCAGGTAGGCATAGCCGCGGCGGCGCGAAAGCACGCGCGGCGCGGCCTCGTCGTAGAGACGCGTCGCGAGCGGCTTGTCCGTGAATCGCGGCAGCGTCGGAAGGCCCGCCGCCGCATCCGGCGCGCGCTCCAACTCGTCGAGACCGATGAAGGAATCGACCTCCGGAATCTCGTCGGCGAGCTCGCGGCCGTACTTCTGGACCATGCAGCCCGCGACGATCACGCGGTCGATCTCGCCGCGCCGCTTGCGCTCGACAGCCTCGAGGATCGCCTCCACCGACTCTTCCTTGGCCTTGTCGATGAACCCGCACGTGTTCACGAGCACGACCCGGGCCTGCCCGTCCGGCACGATCTCGTGGCCCGCGCGCTGCAGGTGCCCCAGCATGACCTCCGTGTCGACGAGGTTCTTGGCGCACCCGAGCGAGACGACGCCGACCGAGGGGAGCGGCCGCGTTTCCCGGCTCACGGGTAGATCCTCTTGAGAGTCCGCGGATACGGGATCGCCTCCCGGAGGTGGTGAATCCCGCACATCCACGTGACGAAGCGCTCGAGCCCCATCCCGAACCCGGAGTGCGGGAACGTGCCGTAGCGCCGGACGTCCAAATACCACTCGTAGGACTCGCGCGGGAGCTTGTGCTCCGCCAGCCGGCGTTCGAGGAGCTCGAGGTCGTGGATGCGCTGGGAGCCGCCGATGATCTCGCCGTAGCCTTCGGGCGCGAGCATGTCGAGCCCCAGCACGACCTCCGGATCCTCCGGGTCCGGCTGCATGTAGAACGACTTGATCGCCGCCGGGAAGCGGGAAACGATGAGCGGCCGCTCGCTCCCGGCCACGAGCGCGGTCTCCTCGTCGGCGCCGAAGTCGTCGCCGAACTGAATCGCCACGCCCTGCCCCGACAGCTTCTCCACCGCCTCCCGGTAGGTGATCCGCGGAAACGGGCGCTTCACCGCCTCGAGCTTCGTCGTGTCCCGCTCCAGGCGCTTCAAATCTTCCGCGCACCGGTCGAGCGTGCGGGCGATTAGCGAGACGACGAACTCCTCCGCGAGGTCGCAGAGCCCTTCGAACTCGAGGAACGCGACCTCGGGCTCGATCATCCAGAACTCGGTCAGGTGGCGGCGCGTTTTCGACTTCTCGGCGCGAAACGTCGGTCCGAAGCAGTAGACCTTCCCGAAGGACGCTGCCGCCGGCTCGAGGTAGAGCTGGCCGGACTGCGAGAGGTACGCCTTGTCCCCGAAGTAGTCGGTCTCGAACAGCGTCGACGTCCCCTCGACCGAAGATCCCGTCAGGATCGGCGAGTCGATCAGCACGTACTCGCGGTCGTGGAAGAAGTCGCGGATCGCCTGCGAGACCTCGGAGCGCACGCGCAACACCGCGTGCTGCTGGGAGGACCGCATCCAGAGGTGGCGGTGAGACATCAGGAAGTCGACGCCGTGCTCCTTGGGGCTGATCGGGTAGTTCTCGGATGGGCCCAGGATCTCGACGGCCGAGACGCTCATCTCGAAGCCGCCCGGAGCGCGCGCGTCCGCGCGGACCTTCCCGGTCACCGCGAGCGAGCACTCCTGTGTCGCCTTCTCCGCCTCGGCCCACGTCTCCGGCGACACGTCCGCTTTCACGACGACGGCCTGCAGGTATCCGGTCCCGTCCCGGACGATGAGGAACTGGATCTTGCCGGAGGAACGGCGGGCGTAGAGCCAGCCCCGGACGGTCGCGTCCGCGCCGCTCTGCTCGCCGATGTGGGAAATGGCCGTGGACTCCGTACGCATAAAAGCGTCGGATTATACGGTCAGCGACGGTTCCCCTCTCTCCGTTTCCGGCTCTCAGCGAATCCGAATCGGCCGGACGAGCTTTTGCTCTCCTCCATCGCGGCCGACGACCGTGAGGATCAGCGTGTGCGGGCCGGGCGCGACCGTGGGAACCACGAATCCGAAGCCGGCCCGATCCTTCTCGGGATAGTCCGGGTAGAGCTCCGCAATTCCCGGATGCTGCTGGCCGATCACGGCGCCGCCGGACGGTCCGACCTCGGTTGCGACGCGCACCTCCGCGATACCGGAGTCGTCGAGCGCCCACCCGTAGCC
>JBKPMI010000070.1:0-3303 GCA_046732075.1 Acidobacteriota bacterium
GGGCGTTTCCAAGGACGAGGCCGCCAACATCAAGAAGAAGTTCGAGGAAGTCGGCGCAAAAGTCGAGATCAAGTAGGGCACTGCGCTGACCCGGGAATACACCGTTGTTTCGAAGGGTGCGGGGCAACCCGCACCCCGGGACTACGTGTCGCGCGGCGGACAAGCCGCCGCAATTTGGCCCGTGGGCCCGACCAGAGCCTGCGTCCAACAGGAGCCTTTATAAATGACTGAAGTCGTATCCCCCGAACGGCGGAACTTCTCCAAGATCCGCTCGTTCATGGATCTTCCCAACCTGATCGACGTCCAGCGCCGGTCCTACGAACGCTTCCTGCAGATGAACCTGCTGCCGGAAGAGCGCGAGGACTCCGGGCTCCAGGCGGTGTTTACGAGCGTCTTCCCGTTCTCCGACTTCCGGGGAGCGTGCGAGCTCCAGTTCGTGAAGTACGCGATCGGCAACTGGGAGTGCAAGTGCGGTCGGCTGAAGGGCCTCGAGCACCTCCGGATGGACTGCCGCTCGTGCGGCGCGCGGATCGTCACCGCGCACCCCCACGAGGAGACCGTCACTTGTCCGCGCTGCGGCACGCAGAACCCGAATCGCGTGACCCTTTGCGACGTGTGCGGCAACCCGGTCGACCTCCAGATGAAGTACTCGGTCGCCGAGTGTCAGGAACGGGGCATGACCTACTCGGTCCCGCTCAAGGTGACCTTCCGCCTCTTCGTCTACGACAAGGACCCGGAGACGGGCGTCAAGACGATGCGCGACGCGAAGGAGGAGGAGGTCTTCTTCGGAGACATCCCCCTGATGACCGAGCACGGCACGTTCGTCATCAACGGCACCGAGCGCGTCATCGTCTCCCAGCTGCACCGGTCGCCCGGTGTCTTCTTCACCCGGGAGTCCAAGCAGGGATTCCTGGCGAAGATCATCCCGTACCGCGGATCCTGGGTCGAGTTCGAGTACGACCAGAAGGGGGTTCTCTTCGTCCGGATCGACCGGAAGCGGAAGTTCCCCGCGACGATTTTCCTCCGGGCCCTGGGACTCGAGACCGACGAGTCGATCCTGCGGCAGTTCTACGCTGTCGTCCCGGCCCGTTTCGAGCGCGGCCGCGCGTACCTGACGGTCAACAAGGAAATCGTCCGCCAGGAGGAGCTGAAGGAGCGCTACGCGCGCGTGAAGCGCGAGACGAAGACGGTGTTCGCCGGGATCCGGCTCTCGGGCGACGACCAGAAGGAGATCGCGAAGAAGGGCTCGATCGAGAGGTCGGTGGACGACGCCGCCGTCGAAAAGGCCTGTTTCCTGGCGGACGTCGTCGATCTCTCGACCGGTGAGGTCCTCTTCGAGGCGGGCCAGGAGCTCGGCGCGGACGCGGTCGAGTCATTGAAGGAGCGCGGCATCAAGGAGGTCGAGCTCTTCTTCCCGGACTGGGACCTGTCCGGCGATGTGCTCGTCAATACGATCCGGAAGGACACCCACAAGACCAAGAACGAGGCGATTCTCGAGATCTATCGCCGGCTGCGGCCGGGCGACCCGCCGACCTACGAGTCGGCGAAGAACCTGTTCGAGGGGATGTTCTTCGACCCGAAGAAGTACGACTTCTCGCGCGTGGGACGCTTCAAGTTCAACATCAAGCTCGAGGCGGACTCCGCGGAAGACACCCGCACGCTCACCCCGCAGGACATCTACCGCGTGGTCGCGTACCTGCTCCGGTTGAAGCGCGACGTCGGCCGCACGGACGACATCGACAACCTCGGCAACCGGCGCGTTCGCTCGGTCGGCGAACTGCTCGAGAACCAGTTCCGCATCGGTCTCGTGCGGATGGAGCGCGCGATCAAGGAAAAGATGTCGGTCCACCAGGACATCGACTCGGCGATGCCGCACGACCTGATCAACTCCAAGCCGGTCATCGCGTCGATCAAGGAGTTCTACGGCTCGTCGCAGCTCTCCCAGTTCATGGACCAGACGAACCCGCTCTCCGAGGTCACGCACAAGCGGCGGCTCTCGGCCCTCGGGCCGGGCGGCCTTTCGCGCGAGCGCGCGGGATTCGAGGTCCGCGACGTCCACCCGACGCACTACGGCCGGGTGTGCCCGATCGAGACCCCGGAAGGTCCGAACATCGGCCTCATCTCGTCGCTCTCCTGCTACGCCCGCATCAACGACTTCGGCTTCATCGAGACCCCGTACAAGCGGGTCGAGAAGGGCCGCGTCCTCGACCACTTCCAGATCACGCAGGCGGGCGACACCAGTTTCACGCTCGGCCAGATCGTGGAGAAGAAGGATCTCGACGAGGAGAACGAGAAGTCGGAGCGCGGCAAGCGGCGTCCGGCCGAGTCCGAGCCCCACGCCTTCTACCTCTCGGCGTGGGAGGAAGAGAACTTCGTCATCGCGCAGGCCAACGCGGAGACCGACGCCTCCGGCCGCATCAAGGAAGATCGGGTCATCGCCCGATTCAACGGGGAGTTCATCACCGCCGAGCGCGACAAGATCGACTACAAGGACATTTCGCCCAAGCAGCTCGTCTCCGTCGCAACGGCCCTGATTCCGTTCCTGGAGCACGACGACGCGAACCGCGCGCTCATGGGCTCCAACATGCAGCGGCAGGCGGTGCCCCTCCTCAAGGTCGAAGCCCCGCTCGTGGGGACCGGCCTCGAGGGGACCGTCGCGCGCGACTCCGGCGCCGTCATCCTCGCCAAGCGCGGCGGGGTCGTCGACCAGGTCGACTCGGAGCGGATCATCGTCCGCGTCGAGGGGGAAGAGGGGGGCGGCAAGGAGTTCGGAGCGGACATCTACCCCCTGACCAAGTTCCGCCGGTCGAACCAGAACACCTGCATCAACCAGAAGCCGATCGTGGCCGAGGGGACGCGGGTCGCGCGGGGCGAGGTTCTCGCCGACGGCCCCTGTACCTCCGACGGCGAGCTGGCGCTGGGGAGAAACGTCCTCGTCGCCTTCATGCCGTGGCGCGGCTACAACTACGAGGACGCGATCCTGGTGTCGGAGCGCCTCGTCAAGGACGACTTCTTCACCTCGATCCACATCCAGGAGTTCGACATCGAGGCTCGGGACACGAAGCTCGGGCCGGAGGAGATCACGCGGGACATCCCGAACGTCTCGGAGAACGCCCTGCGCGACCTGGACGAGTCCGGGATCATCCGGATCGGCGCCACGGTCAAGCCGGGCGACATCCTCGTCGCCAAGGTCACCCCGAAGGGGGAGACGCAGCTGACGCCGGAGGAGAAGCTGCTCCGCGCGATCTTCGGCGAGAAGGCCGGAGACGTCCGCGACGCGTCGCTGAAGTGCCCGCCCGGAAT
>JBKPMI010000071.1:0-13078 GCA_046732075.1 Acidobacteriota bacterium
CCTCGATCGACGAGTACGCCGTCACGATCACGACGACCGCGTCCGGGTCCTGCCGGCGGATGTCGCGCATGAGCTCCAGCCCCGGGCGATCCGGCAGCATGAGGTCCAGGAGCACGAGGTCGTACGGCTCGCTCTCGAAGAGGTTCGACTCGAGAAGGTCCGTCGGCATCGAGCCGGAGTTGACGGTCACGAAGGCGTTGCCCGCCCGGGGCGAGTGCGTGTGGATGGCGCGAGCGACGAGCTCCTTGCCGGTGCCGCTCTCGCCCTCGACCAGGATCGTGGACTTCGACGGTCCCGCCAGGCGCACCAGGTCGAACACCTTCCGCATCGCGTCGGACTTGCCGACGATGCGGCCGAGTCCGTAGCGCTTGGAGAGCTCCTCCTTGAGGCGGCGGTTCTCTTCCGTCAGGCGGCGGGCCTCCGCGCCCTTGCGCACGGTGAGGAGCACTTCCTGGTTCTGGAACGGCTTGGGGATGTAGTGGAAGGCGCCGTCGCGCATCGCCTCGATCGCTCCCTCGATCGACGAGTACGCCGTCACGATGACCACGACCGCATCCGGATCCTGGCGGCGCATGTCGCGCATCAGCTCCAGCCCGGGCCGGTCCGGCAGCATGAGGTCGAGAAGCACGAGGTCATAGGGCTCGCTCTCGAACAGGTTCAGGGCATCGGCCGCGGTGGGCGCCACCGAAACGTCGTAGCCTTCGCGCTCCAGGAGCGTTCCGAGGACGTCCCGGATGACCTCCTCGTCGTCGACGACGAGAATACGGACGTCGCGCGTCAAGGCTTGCGCCCCTCACCGGCGAGCGGCAGCGTCACCCACGCGACCGTGCCGCCGCCCTCACGGGGAGCGAGCCCGATCTCACCCCCGTGGCGGCGGACGATGTCGCGGGAGATGGCGAGACCGAGGCCCATGCCTCCGCTCTTCTTGGTCGTGTAAAACGGCTGGAAGAGACGATCTCCCGCGTCGACCGCGACGCCCGCGCCGCGGTCGAGGATCGCGACTCGCGCGGACGAATCCTCGCGGGTGACCTCGCAGGACACCTCGCCGTTCTCGGGGGAGGCGTCGCGCGCGTTGGTGAGGAGGTTGACGAACACCTGCTCGAGCTCGCGCGCGTCCCCGAGAACCTCGACGGGCGTTCCGCCGTTGCCCGAGATCGTGAGCCGCCGGCCGCCGAACGAGGTCTCGACCGACTCCGCCGCGTTCGCCAGCACCGCCCGCAGGTCGGTACGGATGTTGGCGCGCGCCCGCGGCCGCGCGAACTCGAGGAGGTTGTTGACGAGGTGGGCGGCGCGGAAAGTCTGCCTCTCCATCTTCTTCAGGATGGAGTAGCGCGGGTCTCCGGGCGATGTCTCTGCGAGCAGGAGCTGCGCGTAGGACGAGAGTCCCGCGATCGGCGTGTTGACTTCGTGCGCCACGCCGGCCGCGAGGATGCCGAGAGAGGCGAGGCGCTCGCGCTCGGCGAGCGCGCGCTCCATCTTCAGCCGGCCGGTCACGTCGTCGACGAGAACGACCCGTCGATCCGGTTCTCCCTGCAGCAGAGAGATCGAAACGCGCAGCTCGCGCTCGACTCCGTCGGGCCCCGTGAACTTGCCCTCCAAGGACTTCTCGTCGCCGTCCTCGGGCGGGCTCTCGAGCGTGACGCCCGGGAGGATCTCGTCCAACGTCCGTCCGGCGAGCTCCGCTTCCGGGCGCCCCACGAGTTGCTCGAAGGCGGGGTTCGCGGAGTGCACGCGGTTCGAACCGTCCAGGACGACGATCCCGGACGACGACGACTGGATCACGCTCTCCTGGTACTTCTGGAGCGCGCGGATCTCCTCGAGCCGGTCGGCGAGCGCCCCGTAGAGCCGCGCGTTCTCGTACGCGAGCCCGGCCTGGGCCATGACGGCCGAGAGAAGCGCTTCGTCCTCGGTCGAGAGAGGGATCCGCCCGTCCTTGTGTCCGACTCCGAGCGCGCCGGCGAGCTTGCCGCCCGAGCGCATCGCGAAGAACGTGCGGTATCCCATGGCGTGCAGGTGCTGCGCGGCGGGCGGCTCGTCCCCGCCGAACGCGGATGCCCGGAGCCGCCAGATGTCTTCGGCGCTCAGCCGCTCCGAGAGGAATGCGCCCTCGGGGGTGCTGCCCTCCCCGTTCTCCAGCAGGAAGAGCGAGCACGGAACGACGTGGAGGCCTTCCTCGACCCGGTGCACGACCGCGTCGACCAGCTCCTCCTTCGGCCGCGGGGTCGAGAAGTCGCGCGCGACATCCAGGAGGGCTCGGCGCGCCCGGTAGGTCTCGCGATACTGGATCTTTTCCAGGGCGTCGGTGAGGCGGCGTTTGACCGGGACGAGCAGGGAAGCGAGCACGATCCCGGAGGCGAACGCGATCACGTTCTTGCCCGCCTCCGCCATTCCCACGAGTGTTCGGTCGAGGAGAGCGTTCAGGAGAACGTAGGTCATGCCGCCGAGCAGGACCGCGCCCGTCGCCGCGACCCCTTCCCGGACGTAGATCTCGACGTCCCAGAGCCGCCACCGCAGGATCGCCCACGCGAACGCGAGCGGGATGAAGACGAGCGGAACGACCGACACCGTCGAGAGAAGCGGCGACGCGAACCCGAGAGCGCGCGGCAGCGCCGAGAGCAGTACGAACGGCGCGAGACCGACGGTGACGCCGAGCGCGATCCAGCGGGTCTGTTTCTCGGCGTCCGGCGTATCGCGGACGCGAAGGAGGTTCATCAAGCGGACGACGACGGCCGCCGCGTATGCCGCGAAGTAGAGGAACCAGAACCGCGTCACGAGCTCCGCAAACCGCGCGGTCTGCGGGCCGGTCATCGTCAGCAGGGCGGGTTGCGCCGCGACGTATGCGGCCGCCGGCAGGTACAGGAGCGGCGCGAGACGGCGCGACTTCACGGGGCGCGGGAAAATCAGGAAGGGGTGGAGGAGGAGCGCCGGGAGCAACGCGCGGAAGAAGTCCTCGGCGAGCCACGACAGCCGCCAGACCGAGTCGTGCGGCCCCGCGGGCGTCAACACGTAGATTGCGAACGACGACAGGCACAGCGCCCAGAAGACCCGCGAGGCCGGGGCGCGCTCCCGCGACACCGTGAAGAGGCCGATGACCAGGTAGAAAACGCCGACGAGCGCGAGGAAGAGGTACGTGTAGTCGGGGCGAACCGGCGGCTCCGGAATCGCGCGCGCGTTGATCGAGCCGCCCGAGACGACGACGACGTGGTGCGGGAAGGGTGGCCGCGCGAGCGCCTTCTCCGGCCACTCGAGCGACGCGGCGGTGCGGCCGTCGGCGAGGACGATCCGGTCGCCCGGCCGGAGGCCCGCGGTCTCGGCGGCGCCACCTGTTTCGACGGAGCGGACGATGAGCGCGTCCCCCGCGCGATCCGCCGCGAAGCCGGCGGTGCGGAAGGTCGCGACTTTCCGGCTGAACGAAACGAAAGCGAGCCCGCAGACCGCGGCTGTCAGGAGGAGGCCGAGGGCCAGAAGGAGAGTTCGGGAAATGCGGGGCACGTCCGCCGATTCAGCAATGCGAATGCCACGTCCGGAATTCCGACTGAACGAGTTAAGTGCTTGCACGCTGGAGTTTAGCGTTTCCATCTCCGCGCCGATCGGACGCCGCATCCAACTATCTGAACACAATTCAAAATTATTTTGGATGCGAATCTGTCGGCTTTTCGTCGACAAGCCGAGGGCGGGGAAAGAGGGGAAGGGGTAGAGAGGTCCCGCGCCGGGCCTAGAACGCGAGGGCGAGGCCGCCCATGATCCGGCTCGTCGAAGCCGGATCCTCGCGCTCGCTCCCGGCCGTGGAGCGGCCGGATTCCAGAGCGAGCAGAAGCTTCCAGTCGGAGCCGAAGGGCGTCACGCCGATGACCGACAGGTCCTGAGCAATCGAGACCGCGAGCTTGTCGGAATCGTTCGAGTGGCTCGCGGCCGGACTCTCGAGCGACTGGCGCACTCCGCGGACGAGGATCGCGATGCCGGTCCGCGTCGGCAGGATCTCGACCGCCGCGCGGGCCGACCAGAACCGTCCCTCGTTGTCGGAGATGCCGAAGCTCGCGGCGGCGTCGGGGGCGACGGCCCCGCGGATGTCGCCGTAGCGCACGGAAACGCTTCCCGCGAGCGTGTCGGAAAGACGGTGGCGCAGGGACGCCTGCATCTGCCGGACGGTATTGCCGTCGAAGAAGTACACGCTGTCGAAGTCGGTGAGCAGGTCGCCGCCGAAGAACGCGCGCACGACCTCGTCCATGCGCTGCTGGGACACCTCGAAGCGGACGGAGGAATCGCCCGAGCGCCGCTCGAGTCCGACGGAGTAGCCTTCCCGCGCGGCCGGCTCCGAGTTGTCCTCGATCGAGGCGACGCGGGGCAGCACGGTTCCGTTGACGGAGCCGCCGGATTCCGCCACGCGGTGCAGTCCGCTCACGAAGACGACGGCGCCGTTGCCCAGGTCGTAGCGAATGGTCGCCTTCGGCGCCAGGCCCACGCCGCCGGCCAGGTAACGCGCGACGACGCCGCCCTCGACCTCGGCTCCCGAGAAGAGCTTCAGCGACGTCGACGCCGACAGATCCGCGTCCGGCGCGGACAGGAAGAACGCGCCCTCGGAGCCCACGCCCGACGGGCCGACGGTGGCATCCCGGTGCCGGTAGGTCATCGCGACCGAAACGCCCGGCGCGTCGGCAACCGGCCGCGCATAGCGGGCGTTGACCTCCCACGTGCGCGACGCGATCGGGAAGAACGAAGTGCCGAGCGCGGTCGCCCGGTACAGGTTGGTCTCTTCGATATAACGCGCGCCGACCGACTCGACGTTGCCTTCCTCGCCGCCGTGGCTCCAGCTCACGCCGTGACTCTGGAGGCTCGCCGGGCGGTCGTCGCCGAACGTGATCGTGTGGCGATGCGTGGAGAGGCGCACCTTCGCGAGGGGGGACGTCGAGACGTCGAGAGCCAGGCCGGCCGCGTTCCCGGTGGCCGTGTCCAGCGTGTTTTCCGTCGAGTCGGAGACCGCCGAGTATTCGCCGCGCAGGTCGTATTTCCAGCCGTTGGGCAGGCCGCCCTGGACTCCGAGCGCCGTGCGGGAGAGGGAACTCTCTCCGCCGCCGACGTCCGTCACGGTGCGGAGCTCACCCGCGATCAGCCGATCCAGGCGAACGCGGTCGAGCGAAGCGGGGGGCGCCTCCGAAATCTCCTCGAGCGCAATCTCGCGCAGCACGTCGGCGGGCAGCCGGTCGCGCAGATCCCAGAGCGTCGAAGGCGTGGACGGCGCTCCGGCCGATGCGCCTGCGGCCGCGAGCTTGATCTCGACGCTCGAGACCCGCTCCGGAATTGCCTGGTGCCAGAACCGCACGAGTGCGGGAAGGAAACCCTTCTTGTAGGCGATCAGGTCGTACACGCCGACCGGAGCCGTCGCGAGAACGAACGTTCCGTCGGGAGCGGAGCGTGACCGCGTGAGCGTCGTGTCACCGAGGTTGTAGAAGATGACCAGGGCGCCGGCGATCGGCTGCTCGAGGTGACGGACGACGCCGGAAATCGGAGGGGCCGGGGGCGGCGCGGCGTTCGCGATCGCGGTCGCTCCGAGGAGCGCCGCGAGTGTAAACGGGATAGGGCTCACGCGACGTCGCATAGGCGGACCCGAAGGTCCAACTCGAAGTATAGAAAACCCGCGAGTCAATAGCTATTCCCCGGGGCCGGGGGCCCGGCCTCTCCGAAGCCCCTCTCCGGGAGCCTTTTCCGGCCGAAAAATGCCGAACGGTCATTTCCCTCCGAGCAGGCCCTTCAGCACGTGTCCGGCCATGGCCGGGTTCTCCTTCAGGCGGCGCAGCGAGTAGGCCTCCCAAGCCTCGCCATACGGGACGTACACGCGCAGCCGGTGGCCCGCGGAGACGAGTTGCCGCCGGAGATCTCCGGCGACGCCCAGGAGCATCTGGAACTCGTAGGCTTCGGGCGGGAGGCGGAGCCTTGCGATCGTCGCGAGCGCGGCGCGGACGACGGCGGGGTCGTGCGTCGCGATACCGACGTAGCAGCCGGCGCCGAGCAGGACGTCGACGGTCGAAGCGAAACTCGCGCGGATCTCCTCTGCTCCCGGGAATGCGATCTCGGGGGACTCCACGTAAATGCCCTTGCACACGCGGACGTTCGCGCCCTGCGCCGCTGCCTCGCGGGCGTCTTCCGCGGTGCGCCGCAGATAGGCCTGCAGGACGAGGCCGACCTTTTCGTAGCTCTCCCGCGCCTCCCGGTAGATGCGGATCGTCTCGGAGGTCACGGAAGAATCCTCCATGTCGATCCGCACGAATGTCCCGAGCCGGCGCGCCCCGTCGACGATGCGGGCGAACTCGCGGCGGCAATGATTCGCATCGAGTTTCAGGCCGAGCGCGGTCAACTTGACCGACACGTTCGAGTCGAGCCCGGATGCCGCGATGCCGTCGAGAGCGCGGAGGTATTCGACGACGGTGCGATCGGTCTCGCCAATCGCGGAGACGTCTTCGCCGAGCACGTCCAACGTCGCCCGGCAGCCCTGCGCGTTCAGGAGCCTCACGGTTTCGAGCGCCTGCGCGAGCGTCTCTCCCGCGACGTAGCGGTGCGCGATCCGGCGCACGATCGGACGGGGAACGAGCGGCATCGCCGCGACGATCAGGCGATTCAGAACTTTCATCGCGTCTCTCCGCTCGTCCCGGGCCCACTCGCCCGGTCCGACGGCTGGCCCCGGTCGAAGTCGTCGCGCGACGCCCGGGCGAAGCACCAGACGTCGACGTGCTCCGCTCCCGCCGCGAGGATCCGGCCGGCACACTCGCGCGCGGTCATGCCGGACGTCGCCACGTCGTCGACCAGAAGCACGCGTCGCGGGGAGAGACCGCGAGCGCGAAACGCGCCGCGGACGTTCTGCCGCCGGCGCGCGAGCGGGAGCCCGCTCTGGCGCTCGGTCTCGCGGACCTTCTCGAGGCGCAACGCGAAGCGGACCCCGAGCCGCCGCGCGATCGCGCGCCCGAGGAGCTCGGCCGGGTGGTAGCCGCGGCGCCGTGCCGAGCGCGCCGTCGCGGGCACGGCGACGACCTCGTCCGGTCGTTCTCCGCCATTTCCCTGGGTCCGCAGGCGCTCGACGACGACGTCTGCGAGACGCGTCCCCAGGTAGTCCGCGCCGTGGAACTTGAACGCGAGAAGGATGGTCCGGGCCGAGTCGCGATACGGCGCGGCCGCGTGCAACGACCGGTACGCGGGCGGGTCGATCAGGCAGCGTCCGCACCGTGCGGCGCCGGCGGCCGGCAGCGGTTCGTCGCAGACGACGCACCGGTCGTCCGGCGGCATCGGCACCGCGTTCCAGCAGGCGTCGCACACTCCGCCGCGAAACGATCGCTCGACGGTCCCGCGGTCGCACGCGAGGCATCGGGCCGGCAGGAAATAGGCGGCCGCGGCCCGGCCGAATCGCTGGAGAGCCGTCGCCGCGGGCATAAGCCTCCTTCCGCCGCGCGGATTCTAGACCGCGCAATCCGCTCTCGTTCATTTGTCTAGACCGCGGGGCGGTCGGCTCCGTACATCGTGTAGAGTCGAATCGCGTCGCAGGAGGTGCCCGTGTCGATCCGGAAAATCCTCGGAATTGCAGTCGCGCTCGTGGGAATCCTGGCCGTGCCGGCCCTCGCCGAGGACTGGGCGGTCGGAGCGTCTCTCGGCGTGGTCAACGACGTCGAACGGAGCTTCCGGCTCGACGAATTTCACCCGCGCGACGGAAACGCCTGGGTCGACTTCCGACTCGAGGAGCGGGTGATCCTTCGCGGTACGTTCGGCTCGATGAAGGTCAACGGCGACAACGCCGGAAGGGCCGGGGTCGTGGGAGGCAACGCGGTCGTTCTGCCGGACCTTCGGACGCGCATGGACTACGCCACGGTCGGCGTGTCGTATCAGTTCTGGGAAGGCGACTACACGTCCGGTGTCTTCGGCGGAATCGGCGGCTACAAGGTCAACCCGGATCCTTCGCCGCAGGACATCACGAACTTCCGCGACCGCAACGAGACCGTGCTCGGCTGGCACTTCGGCGTGGACGGCGACCTGCGCGTGCTCACCCGTCTCTCGATCGTCGGCCGCATCACATTCCACTACGTCGTTTCCGAGTCGAAGCGATCGCTTCTGGCCGCCAACATCGGAGCCGCGTACCGGTTCTGACGCTCGGTTCGGGGCCCTCCCGTGGCACTCGCTTTGCATCTTCAGCGGCCAAGGGTTATGCAAAAAGTTGGTCCCGCCCCAACCGCCCTCTGCTCCGACCGCCCGGTGACCCGCGCGGCCCGGCCCCAAAACATCCGCTTTTTCTAGGGTCCCGCCCGAAGAGGCCGACAGGCCGATCCGTCCGGCGAAAGCCGGGCGGAGGCCCTCCATTCACGTGGCGTCCACTTCGCTCGGGACCTGCGCATTGCGCACCGGCGAGCGGCTCGCCGAAACCCGGCTCGACCGCTCGCCTGGTCCCTGCGCTCGTGTCCGCTCCCGCAGCGTGAGGCTCCTCCCTTCGGGAGACTCCTCACGCTGCGAAGGAAAGCCCTACTTCTCTTTTACGGACTCTTCGACGAGAGGCAGGAGCGTCGACTCCTTCTTCGAGGAGAGCGAGAGGCACGTGCGGGCGCGGACCACGCCGCGCAGCGAGAGGAGGCGCGTCTGGATGAAGTCGGCGAGCGACCCGGGACTGGAGGCCTTCACCTTCAGCCGGTACGCGAATTCTCCTGCGAGGTAGTGGCACTCCTGGACGGCGAGCAGCTTTTCGAGATCGTCGATGAAGCTTTTTTCGAATCGGGGATGCTCGAGGGCGATGTCTACGTAAGCGGTGAGGGGAAGGCCCATCTTTTCGTGGTCGAGCAGCGCCACGAATCCCTTGATCATTCCGTGGCGTTCCATCTTCTTGATCCGCTCGTTCACGGATGGCGTGGTGAGCCCGACGGCACCGGCGATCTTGGCCTGCGACAGCTTCCCGTTTCGCTGCAGCATGTCGAGGATCCGGAGATCGATGTCGTCGATTGCCATCGGTCTTCGCCTTATAGAATTAGATAACAGAGAAGTTGTGGCTAATAATATTAGACCCTCGTCGAGTGTCAATCGCTGAATAGCGGCTGGCTATAATCGCGCCAAACTAATGAAAAAGCGCGATTACTACGAGGTTTTGGGCGTCTCCAAGGGGGCGTCCGAGGCCGATGTCAAAAAGGCGTACCGGCGGCTCGCCCGAAAGCTCCATCCGGACGTCAACCCCGGCGACAAGACCGCGCAGAAGCGCTTCCAGGAGGTCCAGGAGGCCTACGACGTCCTGAAGGACACCGAGAAGCGGCGGGCTTATGACCGCTTCGGTCACGCCGCGTCTTCGCCCGGCTTCGATGCCGAAGCCGCCGCGGGTTTCGGCGGCCGCAGTCCGTTCGGCGCCGGCGGCGGCGCCGGCTCGCCGTTCGGAAACGTCTCGTTCGAGTCGACCGACTTCTCCGATCTCTTCGGCAATATCTTCGGAGGCGGGGCGCGGCGGACCGGGCCGGAGCCCGGAGAGTCTGCGCACGGCACGATCGAGGTTCCGTTTCGCGACGCGGTTCTCGGCGGAACGGCGTCGCTGTCGCTGCGCCGCGAAAAGGAGTGTCCGACGTGCGGCGGCACCGGCCGCGTCGGAAAGAACGTGTGCACGACGTGCCGCGGCGCAGGCAGGATCGCGGAGGAGGAGCGCATCCGCATCCGCATTCCCGAAGGGACCGCCGACGGCGCGACGATTCGCGTTCCCGGCAAGGGCGCGCCGGGCCGCCGCGGCGGGGAAGCCGGCGATCTCTTCGTCACGGTCCGCGTGACCCCGCACTCCTACTTCGAACGCGTGGGCGACGACGTCCACGGCGTCGTTCCGATCACGGTGAAAGAGGCCTACTCCGGAGCGGAGATCGATGTGCCCACGATTCACGGCACCTACCGCGCGAAGATCCCGGCGGGGACCCAGGGGAGGCAGAAGTTCCGCCTCCGCGGCAAGGGTGTCCGCAATCCCCGGACCGGCGAGACCGGAGATCACCTGTACACGGTGCGGATCGCGGTGCCCGGCACGCGAACTCCCGCAGGCGTCGACGCCGTGACGCTTCTCGACTCCCTGTACGAGGAGCCGGTGCGGAAGGACCTGCCGAAGGGGTTGTAGGAAGGGGCGGGATCCTCTCCCGCTTCGGGCTACCGGCTACCGGCTACCGTCAATTCGACGATGCCATTCCGATCACGAGCGCGAGCGCGCGCTCGTACGACATCGTTTCGGAGAGCGGGATCGCCTTGACCGACGCCCACTCGTGTCCGTCGAACCGCGTGTAGAGGACGTGGTCGCCGTCGCGCCAGTAGAACGTGGGCCGGTAACCCGTCCCGATCGCCGTTCCAATCGAGGTCATGCGGACCGGAGCGGTCGGCGCGAGCGGCGACTCGCCGACGACACCCACGATCGGGATGTGGCGGCGCTGCCACGTAATGTTGCCTTCCTCCGGAACGCCGAGGTCGGTCGGGAACGTGATCCGGACGACCTTGTTCTTGTGGCCGTTCAGGTCGGCGAAGCTCGCGAGGATCGCCCCGGACGGTCCGTCCGAATGGAGCGACGGGAACGAGTATGCCGATGCGGGAATGTCGTCGTACGCCGTGGGGCCGCCGCCGCCCGAGAGCACCGGCAGGTCGTAGACGGCGACGTTCGACACGTCGAAGTTTTCCTCGTCCAGGAAAATCGGGGCGTAGCGCGCCTGGGCGTACTGCGACTCCTCCCACCACACGATCGAGAGGATCGAACGATTGCGCTCGACCACCTGGCCGTCCGTTCCGGTCCAGCGCACCGACGAGTGGGACAGCCGCATCTGCGGGTTGTAGGCCTTGGAGAAGCCCAGGTTCGGCAGGAGAACGGAGGTCTTCCAACCCCCCTGGCGCAGCACGCCCAGCTGGAGAACGCTGACCGGAGCGAGCTCCTCTTTCCAGAGCAGGAGGAGCGAGCCGCTCGGCTCGTCGAAGGCGAGGTCGAGGTTGCGCTTGACGTTCCGGTTCTGCGTTCCCGGAACGATTCCGACGTGGATCGCGCCGTCCTGGTCGCGCGAGGTCCACTCGATGACGTAGTCGTCGGGGGCCGGTCCCTCCGCGATTCCGAGGTCCGCCGCGAGTCCGGCGTGGACCTCGTACAGCGTCCCGTCCGCCGCGAGAAGCGATTTCTCCTCCGCGTACGCCGGCACCGCCACGGCCGCGAGGATCGCGGCGGCGACGAGCAGGCAGGCGAGGGAGAGACGGCGCGACGTCTTCAAGGTCATGCCCTCAGGTTCAGCATCCCCATGACGCTGATCTGCTGGAGGTAGTGCTTCAACTCCGGAAAGTCCGGGTAGTAGTTCGACAGCGCCTCGTAGTGGTCGTCGGCCGTCTCGGGGCGGCCCATCGTGGAGTAGATCTCGGCCAGCAGGTAGTGCGAATTCTTGACGACGTCCTCGCGGCCGAATTCCTTCCCGAGACCGAGCGCGCGGATTCCCCAGCTCTCGCCCTGCTCGAGCTTCTCGAGCTTCAGCATGGCGAAGCAGAGATCGAGGCACGGATAGTCCATCGCCTGCCGCGCGCCGAGACTGTCGAGCAGCGAGAGCGCTTTCTGCACGTACGGCAGCCCGATCTCGACGCGGTCCATCGCGATGTGGCAGTAGCCCAGGTTGTCCGACACGACGGCACCCTCGCGGGAGAGCCCTTCGCCGCGGACCTCGAGGCGCTCGAGAGCTTCCTCGAACAGAGTTTTCGCAGACTCGAATCGACTCTCGTGCAGCTCCAGGTTCGCGAGCAGGTTCATCGATGCCGCGGTCCACTCGTCGAGACGGAGGTCCCGGCTCTTCTGGAGCGCGGTCTGCGCATAGAAAGTGGCGCGCGCGAACTCGCCGCGGACTTCGTGCGCGTGCGCCGAGGCGTACGCGGCCAGCACGCCGTTGGGGCTCATCGGGCTCCGGAGCAGGATCTCTTTCAGAGCGGAGAGGTCGAAGTCCTGCCGATCCATTTCGAGAAGGGTCGTCGCCCGGTTGCAGGTGAAGAGGTCCTCGAGCTCCCGGTCCTTCCACGAACGGGCGAGCCCGAGGCCGTCTTCGTAGAGGGACAGGGCGCGGTCGTAGTCACCGGACCAGATCGCGTCCCGGGCCGTTTTCCGCAGAAATTCCAGATGCTTACGACGTTCCGTCATTCCCCACTACGCGGTTCGAGAAAAAAGGCTCCCGCGATCTTAAACCCCCGTACGGGGGATCTCACTCTTTTTCTTCTCCGGAGGGGTCCGCCGGGTCCTCGCGCGCCTCCTCCAGCATCTTCTTGAAGCGCACGAAATCGCGGACTTCCTGGCGGGCCTCCTCGGACAGGCCGCGATACTCGCTCACGAGCTCGCGGTCCTCGGGACCGGCGGTGTCACTCTCGCCGAAGAACTCGCCGATCTTGAGGTCGAACACCTGCAGCAGCTTGAAAAGCGTGTCCAGGCCGACCTTGTACTCGCCCTGCTCCATGCGGGACAGGTCGGACTGTGCGACGCCGATCCTCTCGGAGAGCTCGGTCTGGGTGAGGTGGTGGCCCTTGCGAAGCTCGCGGATGCGCGAGCCCACGAGGGTGACTTTACGAGGGGACGGGTGAGAGGGCATTTCCGGGATGCTGTTGCGCCATAAAAGCGCGCAACTATAATCGCCCGTCGCGCCGAAATGTCAAGAGACGTCCGCCGGCTTTCCGCCAAGCTTTTCCTGCTCAAGGAGATGGTCGTCCGGGACCTGCGCGCCCGGTACGCCGGCTCGAGCCTGGGCGCGGCCTGGGTTTTCGTGAACCCGATCCTCTGGATGGTGCTCTACACAGCGGTCTTCTCGGTGATCCTGCGGGTTCCGGTCGAGCGCGGGTTCGCGACGTTCCCGGAGTTCCTGATGGCCGGCCTCCTGCCCTGGATCGCGATCCAGGAGGGAATCTCCCGATCCTCTTCGGCGCTGCCGGACAACGCCGTGATGGTGAAGAAGGCGGTGTTCCCGATCGAGACGCTCGTGGGATCCGTCGTCGTCGCTGCGGTCGTCAATCAGCTCGTCGCCTTCTTCGTCTTCGGCATTTACCTCCTCTGGCTCGGTCACCTCTCGCCCTGGGCCCTGCTCGCCGTGCCGGCGCTCGC
>JBKPMI010000072.1:0-2297 GCA_046732075.1 Acidobacteriota bacterium
CGGCCGTACAGCGCGTTGGCGAACGCGATGGAGGCGATCGCCCGGGGCTCGTCCCGCAGCTGAAGGAGCTCGGTCAGCCGGTCCTTCCGCACCCGGTCGAGCTCGGACTGCAGGAAAGTCGGGCGCAGGGCCACGTCCGCCAGGATCGGCATCGCCGCCGCCAGCTTCTTCACCGGGGCGTGCAGGCCGACCGACGTCGCGTCCCAGCCGGCGCCGGCCTCGAGGTCGACGCCGAGGTAGTCGACCTCGTCCGCGATCTGCAGGGAAGTGCGCGACCCGGCCCCCTCGTCGAGCATGTCGGCGGTCAGGCTCGCGAGGCCCGGCTTGTCGAGCGGGTCCGCCCCGGCGCCCGCGCGCGCCACGACGCTCACCTGGACCACGGGCACCTTGTGCATTTCCACGAGCAGGACCGGGACGCCGTTGGCGAGGCGCAGCTTCTGGATTGGAGGGAGCTTCAGCTCACGGACCGGGCCGAGCGCCGGCGGCTTCGAGCGGTCGGGCTTCGCGGCTGGAGCCTTCGCCGTCTGCGCCGGGAGCGGCACGGCGAGGAGAAGCGCGAGGAGCGCGACAGGTCCTGCCGGGAATCGGAGCGCCCGCTTCATGGCTTCTTCGCCGCGGCGAGCGACTTCTTTCCTTCCGGGACGATCGACATCACGAGCCGCGCGTCGTCCTTGAGGTACGCGCGCGCCGCGGACTGGACGTCCCGCGCATCGAGGGACGTGTAGCGCGCGAGGTCCTCGGCGAAGTAGTCGGGCCGTCCCGTGTAGAACTCGTAGAGGTTCAGGCGATCCGCCTTTCCGCCGAACCCGCCGACGCGCTCGAGCGCCCCGTAGAAGGCGGACTCGATCTGGTTGACGGCGCGCTCGAGCTCACGGGTCGAGGGCGGCTCGTTCTGGACCTTCGCGATTTCCTCGTTGATCACCTTCTCGAGCTCGGCGAGACCGTGCCCCTCCCGCGCGGTCGCGGTGACGAGGAACATCGAGTCGAGGCCGGCCGAGTTCTGGCCGGCCGAGACGTCCTGCGCGATCTGGAGGTCGTAGACGAGCCGCTTGTAGAGCCGCGAGTTCTTGCCGCCGGCGAGCACGCGCGCGACGACGTCCATCGTCTCGTCGCCCGGGTGGAAGTACGCCGGGGTGAGCCAGCCGATGATGATCTGCGGCAGCTGGACCTTGTCCTCGAGCGTCACCCGCTTCTCCGCCGTGAGCACCGGCGTGGGCGCCGAGAGCGGCGGGACCGCGGCGCCGCGCGGCACGTCCGAGAACCACTTCTCGACCAGACGGCGCGCCTCGACCGGGTCGATGTCTCCGGCGACGACGAGCGTCGTGTTGTTCGGCCCGTAGTAGCTCTTGAAGAACTGCACGACGTCGTCGTAGCTCGCGGCCGTGAGGTCCGCCATCGAGCCGATGACCGGCCAGTGGTACGGGTGGTTCGGCGGGTACATCTCCTCCGGCAGCTTCAGGAACGCCATCCCGTACGGGCGGTTCTCGTAAGACTGACGCCGTTCGTTCTTCACGACGTCGCGCTGGCCGTCGACCTTCTGGGGGCTCATCGCGTCGACCAGGTACCCCATCCGGTCCGACTCCAGGAAGAGCGCGAGCTCCAGCGCGTTCGAGGGAACGGTCTCCCAGTAGTTCGTGCGGTCGTTGTCGGTCGAGCCGTTGTTCTCGCCGCCCGCGGCCTCGAGCCAGTTGTCGAAGTCCCCCTCTTTGACGTGGCCGGACCCCTCGAACATGAGGTGCTCGAAGAGGTGCGCGAAACCGGTCCGCCCCGGCTTCTCCCGGGAGGAGCCGACGTGGTACCAGGCGTCGACCGCCACGAGCGGCACGGTGTGGTCCTCGTGGAGGATGACGTCGAGGCCGTTCGGCAGGGTGAACTGCGTGTACGGCACGCTGAGACGCCGGACCTCCTGCGCCCGCGCGACGGCGCAAGTGAGGACGAGCGCGGTAGCAACTATCGCGAATCCGATCCCGATGCGGAAGAGACGGGTCATGGGCTCTCCGGTCGAGTGTGCAATCTACGGTGACGCGGCGGGAAAGTCACCTGGAGCCGGGCTCGAGACAGGTCTCGCCCCCCTGGAGGAGGCGTTGCACGAGCCCCGCGTAAACGCCGACCGCCGCCTCGACCTCCGCCAGGTCCACCTTCTCCTCGGCGCCGTGCGCGTCGCGGATCGACCCGGGACCGAAGAGGATGGGCGCGCCCCAGGCCGGAAGGAGCGGCAGGTCGCACGCGAACGAGACGACCTCGCCCGACTGCCCCTTCGGACAGCGAAACGACACCGGGTCCGACCGGTACCCCAC
>JBKPMI010000073.1:0-10095 GCA_046732075.1 Acidobacteriota bacterium
AGATAGCGACGCCCGTGCCACCGGTCCAACGCGAGTCGCTCCCGCAACCCCCGACGGGCCAGCGGTTTGGGAGAGTCCTCCGGACGTCGCGTCCGCCCGGGTGTCCCGGTCTGCGGACACCCTTTCGAAGGACGAGGACACTTTCCCGCCCACGGGCCCGGCCGCCGGCCGCTGCTAGTCTCCGCGGCCATGACGATCCGGGACCTCGTCCGCTGGGGAGACGACCGTCTCCTCGCCGAAAACGAGGAGGTGCGGGAGACGGACGGGGACCTCGGACGCCTGATCGCGGACCTGGTGGATACGTGCCACGCGGCGCCGGGCGTGGGACTCGCGGCGCCCCAGATCGGCGTCAACCGGCGCGTCGCAATCGTGGACCTCTCGGTGGGGGAGGACCCGTCTGCGATCATCGTTCTCGTGAATCCGGTGATCCTGTCGAGCTCCGGCGAGCAGAAGGAGGAGGAGGGCTGTCTCTCGGTCCCCGACATCTCGGAGAAGGTCATCCGTCCGAGCCGCGTGGTCGTGAGCGCGGGCGACGAAACGCTTCGTCCGCGAGAAATCGAAGGAACGGGTCTTCTGGCGAGGGCGCTCTGCCACGAGACCGATCACCTGAACCGGATGCTCTTCGTGGACCGGCTCCGTGGGCTCAAGCGGGAGCTGACGTGGAAGAAAATCGAGCGCCGTCACGCACGGGGGGTCTGGTGAAGCTCTACAACACGCTCGGCCGGCGGCTCGTCGACTTCTCGCCGATCGAGGCGGGCCACGTCCGTCTCTATACGTGCGGGCCGACCGTCTACAACGTCGTCCACATCGGCAACCTGAGGACCTTCGTCTTCGAGGACGTGCTGCGGCGCCACTTCCTTGGCCGGTCCGAGCGCGTCACCCAGGTCATGAACCTGACCGACGTGGACGACAAGACGATCCGCGGCGCGCAGGAGGCAGGTCTCTCGCTCGGGGACTTCACCGCGAAGCACGCGGAGGCGTTCTTCCGCGACATCCAGCGGCTGGGAATCCAGCCAGCCGAGCACTACCCCCGGGCCACGGACCACATCCCCGAGATGATCGCCCTCATCCGCCGGCTGGAGGAGCGCGGCCACACGTACGAGTCGGAAGGCTCGGTGTACTTCCGAATCGCCACGTTCCCGGACTACGGGAAGCTCTCCGGGATCGACCTCGAGCAGACCCGGCGCGGCGATCGCGTCGCCGACGACGAGTACGAGAAGGAAGACGTCAAGGACTTCGCGCTGTGGAAGGCGACGAAGCCGGGCGAGCCGTCGTGGCCGTCGCCGTGGGGAGCGGGGCGACCGGGGTGGCACATCGAGTGCTCGGCCATGAGCATGAAATACCTGGGCGACCGGTTCGACATCCACACGGGCGCGGTCGACAACATCTTTCCGCACCACGAGAACGAGATCGCCCAGAGCGAGGGCGCGACCGGCCAGCCATTCGTGAACGTGTGGCTGCACGCCGAGCACCTGATCGTCGACGGCGAGAAGATGTCGAAGTCGAAGGGGAACTTCTACACCCTCTCCGACGTCCTCGAGCGGCGCAACGACCCGGCGGCGGTGCGCTACCTCTTCCTGTCGGTGCCGTACCGCAAGAAGCTCAACTTCACGTGGGAGGCCCTGTCCGGGGCGGCCGCGGCGGTCGACCGCATCCGGTCGGCTGCGGTCCGGATCGCCGAGGTCTCCCGGGCGGCCCATCGCGCCGGCGGCTTCCCCTCGGCCGACCGCGCTGCGGAGTTCCGGAAGGCGTTCACGGCCGCGCTCGACGACGACCTGAACACGCCCGAGGCGCTCGCGGCGCTCTTCAACTACCTGCGCGAGGTCAACGCCGCGATCGACGACGGCACGCTCAACGCCGAAGGCGCGGTCGTCGCACGGGAGGCGCTCGCCGCGGGGGACGGGGTCCTGGGCGTGCTCCCGGCGGCGCCGGAGGTCCTGCCCGCCGAGATCGAGGAAAAGATCGCGGCGCGGAACGCAGCCCGCAAGCGGCGCGACTTCGCGGAGTCGGACCGGATCCGGGACGAGCTCGCCGAGCGGGGCATCGTGCTGGAGGACACGCCGGGCGGCACCCGGTGGAAGAAGGTGGGATCGGTCTGATATCGTGACTGCTTCATGAAGAACCGCTCGATCGGGTGCTGGCGGGAGGGGAACCGGTAAGGTCGCAGAGAAATCTCTCGCGACCCTGCCGCGATTTTCTCGGGCCAGGGCGAGCGACACGGAGCGACCCCCGGTCCGGAAGGACTCGGGGGTTTTCGTTTTGAAGGAGACACGGCTCTCGCTTCCGGCGCACGTCGCGTCGCTGGCTCCGCGCGACCTCGCGGACGCGAAACGTTTGCTCGCCTCCGTCCCGTCCGGGGCGTCGGCGATCGAATACCGGCTGGACGGCGCGGCCGAGCGGATCCCGGCCGCCGCGCTCGTCGCCCTGGATCCCCGACCCGCGATCGTGACCTGGCGCAGCGCCCGTGAGGGGGGCCACTTCGACGGCTCCCTCGAGGAGTACCGCGCGCGCCTCCGAGAGGCGTACGACGCCGGCGCGATCGTGGACGTCGAGGCGGAGAGCGGCTTTGCGGGAAGCGCGGAGTTCGCGGATAGGGGACGGATCGTGGCGTCCGCGCACTTTCCCTTCGGCCTGCCGGACGGCTGGGAGGGTCGGCTCGCGTCGATGCGGGACACGCGTCCGCTCGCGGTCAAGCTCGTCGCGGGCGCGGCGCACCTCCGGGCGAGCCTGGATCTCGCGGACGTCCAGGGCCGGGAGGCCGACGGCGCGACCTCGATCTTTCCGATGGGACCCGCGAGTGCGCCCGGGCGGATCCTCGCAGCGCTCCGCGGATCCGCGCTCGTTTACGGCGCGGTCGGAGTCCCGACCGCGGCGGGTCAGCCGCTGCTGGCGGACCTCATCGACGTCTACGGCACGAACCGGCCGAGGCCGCTGCAGGCGCTCTTCGGAATCGTGGCCGTCGACCCGTCCGGGTCCCTCTCTCCGCTGGTGCACAACGCCCTCTTCCGGTCGCGAGACCTGCCGCACCTCTACCTCCCGCTCCCGGTCGCGGACTTCGATCGGGAACGTCCGCACGAGCTCGCGGCGGAACCGGCCTTCCGGGGTTTCTCGATCACGCAGCCGTGGAAGACCCGCGCCGCGGGCGCCGGGTCGCCCGGCGAGGACGTGACCGCCACCGGAGCCGCCAACACCCTCTTCCGCGACGGCCGGCGCTGGCGGGTCGAAAACACCGACGTCGACGGGATCTTCGAGCCGCTCGCCGACCACGACACGGGCGAGGGGAGAAGTGCGGTCATCCTCGGAACCGGCGGCGCGGCGCGCGCTGCGATCGTGGCGGCGCGCCGGCTGGGTTACGAGGTTTCCGTCGCCGGGCGGCGCGACGACGCGGCGGACGCTCTCGCCGCGCGGTTTCACGTCGACTCGGTCGCATGGGATGACGTCGCGGCCACCGAGGCGGACCTGTACGTGAACGCCACTCCGGTCGGCTGGCGCGCCGACGATCCGCCGGCGATTCCCGAGCGAGTCCTCGAAAGGCGGCCGCTCGTGTTCGACTGCGTGTACCGGCGCGACGGCGCCGAGACGTCCACCGTTCGCGCGGCGCGCGAGTCGCGGTGCCCGACCGTCGCCGGCTCGGAGATGTTCGCCGTGCAGGCTGCCTCGCAGGCCCGATTCTTCGGGGTGGAAGGCGTGACGCGAGAGGAAGTGGGACGCATCCTGGGACCGGTCGGGCGATGAAGCCGCTCGTCCGCACGATCGGCGAGGGCGAGGCGGATCCCCTCGATCTCTTCCGCCGCCTGCGGAGCTCGGGAGAGGAGTGCTTCCTCCTGGAGAGCGTGGAAGGGGGAGAATCGCTCGCGCGCTACACGTTCCTCGGTGTGGGACCCTCCGCCCGGTTGACCGCCCGCGGTCGCGAAGTCGAGATCGAAAGAGACGGAAAGCGCGAACCAGCGGGTCTTCCGCTGCTCGCGTCCCTCGAGGCGTTCGTGGCGCCGGCCCCCGTCGAGACGGGGAGCGACGTCCCGCCGCTCTGCGCGGGAGCCGTCGGCTATCTCGCGTACGACGCCGCCCGGCTTCTCGAGGAGATCCCGGACCGCCATCCGCGCGAGGGCGAGCTGCCGGACGCTCTCTTTCTCCGGTTCGACGCGATCGTGGCCTTCGACCGTGGGCAACGCCGGCTGCTCGTCACGACCTCCGCGACCGGGCCGGGGGACCGGGACGCGGGCGCGCGACTCGATCGGCTGGAATCGCTCCTCTCCGCGCCTGTCCCGGCGGCACGTCCCGCGCGGCCGGCGGGTTCGCGGTTCGAACCCGTGATGTCGAAGGAGACTTTCCTCTCCGCCGTCGAGACCGCGAAGGAGGCGATCCTCTCGGGCGAGATCTACCAGGTGGTCCTTTCCCAGCGGTGGACCGGTTCCCTCGCCCTGGATCCGTTCGACGTGTACCGCGCGCTGCGGACGCTGAATCCGTCCCCGTACCTCTTCTACCTGGAGACGCGGAACGGCGTCGTCTTCGGAGCCTCGCCCGAGATGCTCGTGCGCTGCCGCGGGCGCGCGGTCGAGACGCGGCCGATCGCGGGAACGATCCGCCGCGGGGAGACGCCGGAGGAGGATGCGCGACTCGCGGAGCGCCTGCTCGGAGATCCCAAGGAGCGTGCCGAGCACGTCATGCTCGTCGACCTCGGGAGGAACGACCTCGGCCGCGTCAGCGAGATCGGCACGGTCCGCGTCACCCGCAGCGCGGAGGTCGAGCGGTACTCCCACGTGCAGCACATCGTGTCGGAAGTCCGCGGAACCCTGGGCCCCGGGAAGACCGCGATTGACGCCCTCGGCGCCTGCTTCCCGGCGGGCACCCTCACCGGCGCTCCGAAGATCCGGGCGATGGAGCTGATCGACGAGCTCGAGACGACGCGCCGCGGGATCTACGGCGGCGCCGTCGGCTACCTCGACGTCTCCGGAAACCTCGACATGGCGATCGCGATCCGGACGGCCGTCGTGGAGAAGGGGATCTGCCGGATCCAGGCGGGAGCGGGCATCGTCGCGGACTCCGTGCCGGAAAACGAGTACCGCGAAGCGGAGTCGAAGGCCGAGGCTCTTTTCCGGGCGGTCGAGAGCGCCCGGACGTCCCCATGATCTTCGTCGTCGACAACTACGACTCCTTCACCTGGAACCTGGTCCAGGCGCTGGGGAAGCTCGACCGCGACGTGGAAGTCGCGCGCAACGACCGGTTCGACCCGGAGGAGATCGTCGCGCGGCGGCCGTCGGCGATCGTCGTGTCGCCGGGTCCGGGCCGGCCGGAACGCGCGGGCCGCACCTTCGAAATGATCGCGGCCGCGGAGCGCGGGGAGATCCCCCTCCTCGGCGTGTGCCTGGGGCACCAGGCGATCGCCGCCTTCCACGGCGGCTACGTCGAACGGGCGCCCGCCCCGCGGCATGGAAAGACGTCGCCGGTGCTCCACGACGGCTCGCCTCTGTTCGCCGGGATGGCGAATCCCTTCGAAGCGGGGCGGTACCATTCGCTGGTCGTGCGGGAAGAAGGGCTGCCGGAGGAACTGGCCGTCACGGCGCGCACGCCGGACGGCGTCGTGATGGCGCTCTCGCACCGGTCCAGGCCGGTTTTCGGCGTTCAGTTCCACCCCGAGTCGGTTCTGACGCCCGAGGGTGAAACGCTGCTGGCCAACTTCGTGGCGCTGGCGCGGTCATGACGCCGCACGTCGCCGAGGCGCTCCAGATCGTGGCGTCGCGCCACGCCCTCCCGCGCGACCTCGCGGAGTCGGTTTTCGGCGACCTGATGGACGGCAAGGCGACCGAGGCGCAGAAGGGCGCGATCCTGATCGGGATCGCGACGCGCGGGGAGACCGCCGACGAGATCGCGGGGGCGGTCGCCGCTCTCCGGGCGCGGATGCGGCGCGTGGCGACGTCGCGGGCTCCGCTTCTCGACACGTGCGGGCCGGGCGGGATCGGCCGCGACCTCTTCAACCTTTCGACGGCCACCGCGATCGTCGCGGCCGGGGCCGGCGCCTGCGTGGCGAAACACGGCAACCGGTCGATCTCATCGCGGGTCGGATCGGCCGACGTGCTGGCCGCGGCGGGCGTCGCGATCGACCTCGACCCGGATCGGGCCGGAAGGCTCCTGGACGAGGTCGGCCTCGTGTTCCTCTTCGCGCCCGCGTTCCACCCCGCGATGAAGGAGCTCGGAACGGTGCGCCGGGAGCTCGGGGTGCGGACGATCTTCAACGCCCTCGGGCCCCTCGCGAACCCCGCCGGCGCGACCCGGCAGATGATCGGTGTGGGGCGACCGGAGCTGGTGCGGCTGCTCGCCGACGCGCTCGCAACGCTGGGCTCGGAGCGGGCCGTGGTCTTTCATTCCCAGAACGGGATGGACGAGCTCATCCCGGGCGTCCCGGCCACCGGAATCGAGGTCCGAGACGGCTGGACCCGCCCGTGGACCTACGAGCCCGGCGAGGTCGCGCAGGAGCCGGTCGAAATGGCGGCGCTGTCGGGGGGGGATGCCGCGTCGAACGCCGCGATGCTGCGCGAGCTTCTCGAAGGGGAAGGGGGTCCGCGGCGCGAGGCCGTGCTCCTGAACGCGGCGCTCGGTCTGGTGATGGCGGACCTGGCCGGCGGGCTCCAGGAGGGCTACGAGCGGGCGCGCGCCGCCGTCGACGACGGCCGCGCGCTCGAAGCGTTCGAGAAGATGCGCGCGGCGGCGTCCGCCGCATGACCGCCCCCGGCGACGTGCTCGATCGCATCCTGGCCGACAAGCGCCGGCGCCTCGCCCGGGGCGAGTACGCGGTCCCGGGCCCGGTCGCCCGATCGAGCGATGGCGCCCGTTTCGTCCAGTCGCTGCGGGAGCCGGGCGTCCGGGTCGTGGCGGAGTTCAAGGCCCGCTCGCCGTCGGCCGGCGAGATCGTCGCGTCGCCCGACGGGCGCCTGGAGACGTTCGCGCTGGCGTACCGCCGCGGCCACGCCGCCGCCCTTTCGGTCGTCGCGGAACAGGATCATTTCGGGGGAAACTCCGAGTGGGTGACCCGGGCGAAGCGAATCTCGGGACTGCCGGTGCTCCTGAAGGACTTCCTCGTTTCGGAGCGACAGCTCGACTTCGCGGTGTCCCTCGGCGCCGACGCCGTCCTCTTGATCGTCCGCGCGCTCACCGGGGAGGAACTTGCCGCGTTGCGCCGCGCCGCAGCGGACAGGGGGCTCGCGGTGGTCGTCGAGGCCCACGGACCCGACGAGATCCCGCGGGCCGCCGCCGTCGAGCCCGACGTTCTCGGCGTCAATTCCCGCGACCTCTCGACGTTCGCGGTCGATGCCGCGGCGCTCGCGCCGCTCGCCGCCATGATTCCGCCGGGCCCCGTCCGCCTCGCGGAGAGCGGGATCGCCACGCGCGACGACGTGCGGACTCTCACGGAAGCGGGCTGGCAGGCCTTCCTCGTGGGGGAGGCCCTCCTCCGGTCCGACGATCCCGAGCAGGCGCTCCGGGATCTCTGCCGGTGACGGACGTCAAGATCTGCGGGCTGACCCGCGAGCCGGACGTCGTGGAGGCCTGCGACCTCGGAGCGGCGTACGTGGGATTCAATTTCTCGGCGGCCTCGCGCCGCCGGGTGACTGCGGAGCAAGCGCGCCGGCTCGCTGCGGCGGTTTCGGGAGCCGCGCGCCGCGTGGGTGTCTTCGTCGACGAGGGTTACTCCGAGATCGAGGACGCGGTGTCGGCGGCCTCGCTCGACCTGGTCCAGCTCCACCGGACTCTCCGGGCGGAGGATCTCTCGCGCATCCCCCGGCCGGTGCTCGCGGTGGCGCACGCCGGCCGGGAGGAGGAGATCCCCCCGGGCGCGCTCCTCGATCGGTGCGCGGGACTCCTCTTCGACACCGACGTCGCCGGTCTTCCGGGCGGGACGGGAGTGCCGTTCGACTGGTACCTCGTCGAGGGGCGGACGTGGCCCGTTCTGCTCTTCGTCTCCGGCGGGCTTCGACCCGAGAACGTCGAGGAGTCGATCCGCCGGACGCGGCCGAGCGCGGTCGACGTGGCCTCGGGGGTCGAGAGCGCGCCCGGAGTCAAGGACGCGGCTCGAATGCGACGGTTCTTCGAGGCCGTGCGCCGGGCGGACGCCGCGGAGTCGTCCCGATGACCCCGCGCCGGAAAGCGGCGGGCTACTTCGGCGAGTTCGGGGGCCGTTTCGCCCCCGAGACCCTGATGGCGCCGCTCGAGGAGCTCGAACGCGCGTTCCGACGGTGGCGCCGGGATCCGGCTTTCCGCCGGGAGCTCCGCGACCTTCTCCACACTTACGGCGGTCGGCCCACGCCGCTCTCGGAAGCCCCGGGACTCTCGAAGGCCGCGGGCGGCGCCCGGATCGCTTTGAAGCGGGAGGATCTCCTTCACACAGGCGCGCACAAGCTCAACAACTGCCTGGGCCAGGTGCTCCTCGCGAAGCGCATGGGGAAGAGCCGGGTCATCGCGGAAACCGGAGCGGGGCAGCACGGCGTCGCGACGGCGGCAGCGGCCGCGCGGCTCGGGATCCCGTGCCGCGTCTACATGGGCACCGTCGACATGGCGCGCCAGTCACCGAACGTCTCGCGGATCCGGCTCCTCGGAGCCGAGGTCGTCGGGGTGGACTCCGGCTCGAAGACGCTGAAGGACGCGATCAACGAGGCGATGCGGGACTGGATCGAGAACGTCCGGACGACGCACTACGTGCTCGGGTCCGCGCTCGGCCCGCATCCCTATCCGACGATCGTCCGCGAGTTCCAGGCGGTGATCGGCCGCGAGGCGCGCGCGCAGTTCCGGAGGCTAGCGGGAAGGGATCCGGACGCCGCTGTGGCATGCGTCGGAGGCGGCTCGAACGCCATCGGGCTCTTCTCGGCTTACCTGAAGACTCGCGTCCGCCTCTACGGGGTGGAGGCGGGCGGGCGGAGCAGCCGTCCCGGCCACCACGCGGCCCGCTTCTCGGGCGGGTCGGTCGGCGTCCTCCATGGAACGCGGACGCTGCTGCTCCAGGACGAGCACGGTCAGGTCCTCCCCACGCACTCGATCTCGGCCGGACTCGACTACCCGGCGGTGGGACCGGAGCACGCGCACCTGGAGTCGCTCTGTCGCGTCGAGTACGGCAAGGTGTCCGATGGCGAGGCGCTCCGCGCCTTCCGGCTCCTCGCGCGGACCGAGGGAATCCTGCCGGCGCTCGAGAGCGCGCACGCCATCGCGTTTGCCGTCACTCTCGCGGGGAGGATGCCCAGGAAGTCGTGGATCCTGGTCAACCTCTCCGGACGGGGCGACAAGGACCTCGAGATCGTCGAGTCTGCGCTGCGGGTCCGGTGACGCCGGACCGGATCGCCGCCGCCTTCGATCGCGCCCGCCGGGACGGCCGGGCGGCGTTCATTCCGTTTCTGACGGCGGGCGATCCGTCGCAGCAAGCCACCGTGAAGCTCGCGGTCGCCCAGGATCGAGCCGGGGCCGACGTTCTCGAGCTGGGTGTCCCGTTTTCCGACCCCATCGCCGACGGTCCCGTTCTCCAGCGTTCCGCGGCGCGGGCTCTCGCCCGCGGTACGACTCTCTCCGACGTGTGGCGCATCGCCGCGAGAATCCGCCGGAAGACGTCGCTCGGCCTCGTCCTTTTCTCCTACCTGAACCCTCTCCTTCGGGGCGGGCTTGCGCGAAACGCCGAGAAGGCGCGGAAGGCCGGGTTCGACGCGGTCCTCGTCACGGATCTCCCACCGGAGGAGGGCGCGGACGTGGAGAGACTCTTTCGTCGCGCCGGCTTGAAGACCGTCTTCCTCGTTTCGCCGACCTCGCCTCCATCCCGGATGGATCGGGCGGCCCGGCTCTCGACCGCCTTCCTCTACGTCGTGACGCGCACCGGCACCACGGGCGTCCGGGATTCCCTGCCCGCCGACCTGGGAGCGACGATCTCGCGCGCCCGCCGGGCGGCGCGTCGCACCCGGAGGGTTCGCGCACCCGGCGCCTCTCTCCCGATTGCCGTCGGGTTCGGGATCTCGTCCCCGGCGGCCGCGCGGTCAGCCGCAACGCTCGCGGACGGCGTGGTCGTCGGCTCGGCGCTCGTGGGCGCCGCGGAAAGGGCGGGGGCGGGCGCGGTCGGCGCCGTCG
>JBKPMI010000074.1:0-5215 GCA_046732075.1 Acidobacteriota bacterium
CATCCAGGCAGCGCGAGAGAGGCTTGCCGCCGGCGAACGCCAGCACGGCATCCACGCCGGACGGCGCGAATCGGAGCGCGGCCGCGCGCAGGTCGCCCTTCTTCCCGTCCACCGCGGCGTCCGCGCCGAGGCGCTTCGCCAGGCGGACGCCGGCCGGGCCCGACGCCGTCGCGAAGACGCGCGCGCCGCGCCACTTGGCGAACTGCAGCGCGAGCGTACCGACGCCGCCGGACGCGCCGTGGATGATCACGTTCTCGCCCCGCTTCACGTGCAGCGCGTCGTCGACCCCCTGGAGCGCGGTGAGACCGGTCGTCGCGATCGCTCCGAAGATTTTCGGGTCGCCGCCTTTCGGGACGCGCGCGACTTTCTTCGCATCCACGACGACCTGCTCGGCATGGAATCCGCCCTTCCGGTTCTGGTAGCTGTACGAGTACACGCGGTCCCCCCGCCGGAACCGGCGGACCCGGGACCCGACCTCGGCGACGACGCCGACGCCGTCGGTCCCCGGCACGACCCACTCGTCCTTCCGGTCGGGGCGCATCTTCGGGTCCCACCGGCCGACGCCCGCGGAGTCGAGCGCGATCCGGACCTCGCGCCGGCCCACGGAGGGAACCGGAACGTCACGGATCGACGTGACCCCTCGGCGATCGATCGTCACGGCGCGCATGACGCGGAAAGGCTGCACGATGTATGCCGCTCCGAAAAGAAACTTCGACATAATCCGGGTCAGGAGGTATCGAATGGCAGCGAAGAAATCCGGCTCGAGGACCACGCATCGGAGTTCGTCCGGCAAGAAGCTCTATGCCGTTCGCGACAGCTCCGGAAAATTCAAGGACATCCAGACCTACAAGCGCGCGCACGGCGCGGACTTGAAGCGCAAGAGCAAGGCCGAGACGAGCAAGAAGAAGTAACCGCGCCGGGCCGGCCGTCGAACCTTCCCGTCCCTTCGCCGTAGAGGAGATGCGGGAGGATTCATGATCAGAGCCCTCACTGTGTCAGGCTTTCTCATGGCGGCCGGGCTGACCCTGACGGCCGCGGACCTCGAGTCCCGCCGGAAGGCCATGAAGGACCTTCTCGCGGAGCAGTGGGAGTACACGCTCTCGCACAGCCCCGAGTTCGCTTCGGTCCTCGGCGACAAGCGGTGGAACGACAAGGTCTCGGACTTCTCCCAGGAGGAGATCGAGCGGGACCTGGCGAAGACGAAGGAGTTCCTGAACCGCTTCGAGGCGATCGACCCGACCGGCTTTCCGGAGCAGGAGGCGCTGACGCGCACGCTCCTCGTCCGGTCGTTCCGGGAGCAGCTGGAAGACGCCCGGTTCAAGAACTGGGAGATGCCGGTCACCCAGATCTACGGGATCCACCTCGACGCTCCGCAGCTCGTTTCGCTGCTCTCGTTCGAGACGGTCAAGGACTACGACGACTACGTCGCGCGCCTGAAGGCGCTTCCGGTCTTGATCGACCAGGTCGTGATCCAGATGCGCAAGGGAATGGCGGAGAAGCTCATGCCGCCGAGGTTCCTCCTGGAGAAGGTGGTGACCCAGGCGGAGGGGATTGCGAAGGCGAGGCCGGAAGACTCGCCGTTCGCGATGCCGCTCTCCAAGCTGCCGGCGTCGTTCTCGGAGGCGGACAAGGGCCGGATCAAGGAAGCGGTCATGGGCGCGATCCGCGAGTCGGTCACGCCGGCGTACGTCAAGTTCACGAACTTCGTGAAGGACGAATACGCGCCGAAGGGAAGGACGGAGCCTGGCATGTGGTCGCTCCCCGACGGGGAGGCGCGTTACGCGAACGTCGTGCAGCGGCAGACCACGTCGAACCTCACGCCGGACGAGATCCACAGGATCGGTGTCGAGCAGGTCGCGTCGATCGAGAAGGACATGACCGCCGACGCGAAAAAGCTGGGCTTTCCGACGTGGAAGGCGCTCGCCGCCGCGATCGAGAAGGATCCCAAGCGCCACTTCCACTCGCGCGAGGAGATCCTCGCAGCGTACCGGAAGTTCATCGATCGGATGAAGCCGCAGCTCCCCAGGCTCTTCGGCCGGCTGCCGAAAAGCGACCTCGTCGTCATGCAGGTCGAGGAATTCCGTGAGAAGGAGGCGTCCGGCGCGCAGTACAACCAGGGAACGCCGGACGGTAAGCGGCCCGGGCACGTCATGGTCAACACGTCCGCGCCCGAGACCCGCAAGACGATCTCGACCGAGTCGACCGCTTACCACGAGGGCGTGCCGGGGCATCACCTCCAGATCGCAATCGCGCAGGAGCTCGAGGGCCTGCCGCCGCAGCGGCGGCAGGGGTTTTATGCCGCGTTCGTGGAGGGCTGGGCGCTCTACTCCGAGCGGCTCGGCAAGGAGATCGGGTTCTACGAGGACCCGTATAGCGACTTCGGGCGGCTGCAGGACGAGATGCTGCGCGCGATCCGGCTGGTGGTGGATACCGGATTCCACTCCAGGAGGTGGACGCGGCAGCAGGTGGTGGATTACTTCCACGCGCACTCCGCCATCGACGAGGTCGATGTCCAGACGGAGACCGACCGCTACATCTCGATTCCGGGCCAGGCGCTCTCGTACAAGGTCGGGCAGCTGAAGATCCTGGAGCTGCGGGAACGCGCGAAGAAGACGCTCGGCGCGCAGTTCGACATCCGGAAGTTCCACGACACCGTGCTGGACGCGGGCGCGTTGCCGCTCGACGTACTCGAGAGTCGCGTGGACGCCTGGATCGCGTCGGAGAAGTCGGGGCCGGCCGCGACGAGCTAGGAGCTCTCCCAGGCGCTTCCGGGCAGGTCCGAGAGAAACCGCATGCCGGTCGTCGCGAGGATGGCACCCCGGTCGGTGATCAGAACGCCTTCGACGTCGGGCGTCTCTTCGAGGAGCTCCCGACCGGCTTCTTCGCCGAGGAGCAGCGCCGCGGTCGAATAGCAGCCGGCCCGAAACGCGGTCGCCGCGACGACCGTGGCGGATGCCACGCCCCGCGCGGGCCATCCCGTGGTCGCGTCCAGGATGTGGTGATAGCGCACGCCGTTCTTCACGAAGCTGCGCTCGTAGTCCCCGGAGGTGGCGATTCCGGCGTCTCCGATCACGCGGATCGAGAACGGGAAGCGTCCGGGGTTCCTCGGGTCGGCCACGCCCACCTTCCACGGGCGGCCGTCGCCGCGGTGGCCGATCGTTCGGACGTCTCCCGCGAAGGTCACGATGCCGGCGTGGATTCCCTCTGCCTTCAACAGCTCGGCGGCGCGGTCGACCGCGTATTCCTTGCCGACGCCTCCGAGGTCGATTTCCATCCCCGGGCGCCGGAGGAAGACCGTCCGGTCGCGGGTGGAAACCGCGCCGGCGTTCACCAGGGGCAGGTGCGTGGAGATCTCCTCGTCCGACGGAACGCGGCCGCTCCGGAAGTCCCAGACGCGCCGCAGCGCGCCGACGGTCGGGTCGAACCGACCGCCCGTCAGGCGGGTCAGGTCGAGTGCCGATCGCACGAGCATCGCGGTCTCGTCGTCGACCGCGACCGGAGTCCTTCCCGCGTTGCGGTTGATCTCGGAGACGACGCTCCTCTCGCGGTACCGCGAAAACTTGACCTCGATCCGCCGCGCTTCGCTCTCGACCGAGCGCGCGATCCGCTCGGCCTCCCCGCGTCCGCGGTCGTCGACGAACTGGACGAGCGCACCCCCGCCCATCAACGGGAAGCGCGTCTGGTAAAGAGCCGGTCCGTCCACGCGGTTCAGAAGCGCATCGTGAGGCCGGCCGTGATCGTGAAGACGGTCATGTCCGCGGCCGAGGCGGACGACGCCCGCGGGGCTTCGTCGTCGTTTACCCGCGCCGAGCGGGGAATCGGAATGATGCGATCGCGGCCGCGCTGATACTGGTACGTGCCGCCGAGGTTTGCCGAAAGCGTGTCGGTCAGTTTGCGCGTGACCGTGAGCCCGCCGAGCGCGCTGTCGAGAGGAGAGAGGCGGTAGTCCGAGGAAAGGAACGTGCGGGGGGACGAGAATCGGCTGCCGTAGAACGAGGCTCCGGTCTGCGTGTACAGCCGGATCTGGGGCGTCACCAGCCAGTTCGTGCACAGCCGCTGGTCGGAGACGACCTCGAGCGTGTGAGCCTGGATGGACCAGTCGTCGCTGTAGTACCGGTAGGTCACCTTCAGAGCGCGATCCCCCACGTAGTGGTGGCCGTACTTGATGACGATCGCCCGCCGCGATCGGGAGTCGGGGCGATGGTCCGGCAAGGTGTCCGTTCCCGGATCCCCGATGGGAACCACCTTGTATGGATCGTCCAGGTAACCGGAGAGCTGCATCCACGAACCGGAGACGTCGACGAGATCCCGTTCTCCGAGGACCCATGTGTACCCGAGCGAGAACCCGTTCTGCGTCTTCGGGAGGTGAAGGTGGTTCGTCACGGGTGAAACGATGTCGCGGGCGAACGATGCACCCAGGTGAATCGTCCCCAGGCCGTGGGCCACGGTCCATTCGTCCGAAATCCCCAGACTTCGCGCGGTGTAGTCGTTCTCCTTCGCGTAGGAGACGTCGACCGTCGGAAGGTGCGCCCCGAACTTGCGGCCGTAGGAAAGGGCCGCGGAGAACCGCGTGTCCCGGTAATCCGCCTGCGGAAAGGTGTTCGCGCTGACGAGCCGGCCGGACGCCGACGTGGTCACGTCGGACGTCGGATATCCGCCGGTGGGAGAGGCGCCGGAGATCGCGTCGTAGCCGACGACCAACCCGAGCTGTCCCCACTTCTCGCCGAGGTCCCTCTTGAAGAAGACCATCGGGTCGAGGACCTGAGTGCGGCCGCCCGACTCCTGGTAGAAGAGGACTCGGGTGTCGACCGAGGAGTCCTGCCCCAGGGCGTTGCGTGCGGCAAGCGATCCGACCCCGGCCGCGATCCAGGGGAGGTCCCGCCACAGCCGGCGCCTCCGCCGGCGCCGCTCGGCCCGCCGTGCCTTGCGGTCAGTTACAGCCACAGCCACCTCCGGTAGGACCGCCGTCTCCGGCCGCGCCTTCCTTGCTCGAGTGGACGTGCTCGCGCAGGAGACGGGTGAGCGGGTCTCCGTTCAGCTCCATGATCGGGTCCGCCAGGTAGCCGCGCTGCCTTGCCCGAACGCCGCCCGTGGCTTTCACGCTCCCGGCGACGCGGACGTCCGCGCCGGGTGCGAGCGTTCCCCCCGAGACGACGGTCGCGACCGCGGCCTCCAGCTTCTCGTGCGCGCGCCGGTCCCCACCTTCGAAGCGCGC
>JBKPMI010000075.1:0-1099 GCA_046732075.1 Acidobacteriota bacterium
CTGTTCCCTCCAACGAGGTCGTCCGGCGCGAGCCATTGCCCGGCTCGCGGAAAGTCTCGGTCCCGGGGCCGCAGGGGACGCGGGTCCCGTTCCGCGAGATCGCGCTCTCGCCGACGCGGGGGCTGCGGGGCGAGGTGGAGATCAACCCGCCGCTTCGCGTCTACGACACGTCCGGCCCGTACACCGACCCGGAGGCGCGGATCGACCTCAAGGAAGGGCTCCCGGAGCTGCGCCGGCCGTGGATCCGGGCGCGCGGCGAATACGACGAGACCGAGCCCCGCCGGGCCGGCCGGCCGGACCTCGCGCTCACGCGTCCCCGTCGCGTTTTGCGCTGCCGCGGAAACGCGACCCAGATGCACTGGGCGCGCAAGGGCGTCGTGACCCCGGAGATGGAGTTCGTCGCGATCCGCGAGAATCTCGACGCGGACTTCGTGCGGAGCGAGGTCGCGCGGGGCCGGGCGATCATCCCGGCGAACGTCAACCACCCGGAGTCCGAGCCGATGGCGATCGGCCGCAACTTCCTGGTCAAGATCAACGCGAACATCGGTAACTCCGCCGTCACCTCCTCGATCGAGGAGGAGGTCGAGAAGATGACGTGGGCCATCCGCTGGGGGGCGGACACGGTCATGGACCTCTCCACCGGCCGGAACATCCACGAGACGCGGGAGTGGATCCTCCGCAATTCGCCGGTGCCGATCGGCACGGTCCCGATCTACCAGGCGCTCGAGAAGGTGAACGGCAAGGCGGAGGACCTGACCTGGGAGATCTACCGCGACACGCTGATCGAGCAGGCGGAGCAGGGCGTCGACTACTTCACCATCCACGCCGGCGTGCTCCTGCGCTACATCCCGCTGACCGCGAAGCGCGTCACCGGGATCGTGTCGCGCGGCGGCTCGATCATGGCGAAGTGGTGCCTGGCCCGGCACGAGGAGAGCTTCCTCTACACGCGGTTCGACGAGATCTGCGAGATCCTGTCGAGCTACGACGTCGCGTTCTCGCTGGGGGACGGCCTCCGGCCGGGCGCGACGGCCGACGCCAACGACGAGGCGCAGTTCGCGGAGCTCGAGACCTTGGGCGAGCTGACGCGAAAGGCGTGGGC
>JBKPMI010000076.1:0-2150 GCA_046732075.1 Acidobacteriota bacterium
CTCACGGCCGACGAGCAGGAGCTCTCTACCGTCGTGCAGGCGAACGCGCGCCTCGACAAGTCGGGCTTCTTCGTCGACGAGCGCGTCCAGGTCCACCGCGGCGACTCGTACCACGAGGCGCCGCCGGCGAACGCGGACTTCATGGACGTCTCGCCCAAGCAGATCGTCTCCGTGTCGGCCGCGCTCATCCCGTTCCTCGAGCACGACGACGCGAACCGCGCGCTCATGGGCTCGAACATGCAGCGCCAGGCCGTCCCGGTCATCCGCCCCGAGGCGCCGATCATCGGCACGGGCATCGAGTACCGCGCGGCCAAGGACTCGGGCCAGGTGCTCCTCGCGCGCGCGAACGGCACGGTCCGTTCGGTGAGCGCGGCGGAGATCTGGATCGAGGAGGACGCAGGCGACGCGTTCCGCTACAAGCTCCAGAAGTTCGTCCGCACCAACCAGGGCACCTGCTTCAACCAGCGCCCGACCGTGCAGGTCGGCGACAAGGTCGAGCAGGGCCAGGTCATCGCCGACTCGTACTCGACCGACATGGGCGAGCTCGCGCTCGGCCAGAACATCCTCGTCGCGTTCATGCCCTGGGAGGGCGGTAACTACGAGGACGCGATCATCCTGTCCGAGCGTCTCGTGCAGGACGACCGCTTCACCTCGATCCACGTCGAGAAGTACGAGTGCGAGGCGCGCGACACCAAGCTCGGACCTGAAGAGATCACCCGGGACATCCCGAACGTCGGTGAAGAGGCGCTCGCCGATCTCGACGAGAACGGCATCGTCTACATCGGCGCCGAGGTCGGCCCGCAGCACATCCTCGTGGGCAAGATCACGCCGAAGGGCGAGACCGAGCTCACGGCCGAGGAGCGCCTGCTCCGCGCGATCTTCGGTGAGAAGGCGCGCGAGGTGAAGGACTCCTCGCTCCGCCTGCCGTCGGGCGAGCACGGCAAGGTCGTCGACGTCGCGGTCTTCAGCCGCGAGAACAACGACGAGCTCCTGCCGGGCGTGAACAAGATGATCCGCGTCGCGGTCGCGCAGAAGCGCAAGATCAGCGTCGGCGACAAGATGGCCGGACGCCACGGCAACAAGGGCGTCATCGCGAAGATCCTTCCGGTCGAGGACATGCCGTTCCTTCCGGACGGCACGCCCGTCGACATCGTGCTCAACCCGCTCGGCGTGCCGAGCCGTATGAACATCGGCCAGATCCTCGAGACGCACCTCGGGTGGGCCGCGCAGGCCCTCGGGCTGCACGTCGCGACGCCGGTCTTCGACGGCGCGAAGGAGCCGGCGATCAAGGCCGCGCTCAAGGAAGCGGGTCTGCCCGAGTCGGGCCAGGTCATGCTCCGCGACGGCCGCACCGGCAAGGCGTTCCAGCAGGAGATCACCGTCGGCTACATCTACATGCTCAAGCTGCACCACCTCGTGGAGGACAAGATCCACGCGCGCTCCACGGGCCCGTACAGCCTCATCACGCAGCAGCCGCTCGGCGGCAAGGCGCAGTTCGGTGGACAGCGCTTCGGCGAGATGGAGGTGTGGGCGCTCGAGGCATACGGCGCCGCGTACATCCTCCAGGAGTTGCTCACGGTGAAGTCCGACGACGTCGTCGGACGTGTCCAGACCTACGAGGCGATCGTGAAGGGCGAGGACATCCAGCCGCCGGGAGTGCCGGAAAGCTTCAAGGTGCTCATCAAGGAGCTCCAGTCGCTCGGCCTGTCGGTCGAGGTGCTCAACGACAACGAAGAGGAGATCCGGTTCATCGAGGACGCGGCCGCGTACTCGTCGCCGGACCTCGGCATCAACATCAGCGGACTTGAGAGTGGTGAATAACTGATGCTTGAAGTCAACGAGTTCAACGCGATCCGCATCTCGCTCGCGTCACCGGACCAGATCCGCTCGTGGTCGAGCGGCGAGGTCACGAAGCCCGAGACGATCAACTACCGCACCCTGCGTCCGGAAAAGGACGGGCTCTTCGATGAGCGCATCTTCGGCCCGACCCGTGACTGGGAGTGCTACTGCGGCAAGTACAAGCGGATCCGCTACAAGGGGATCATCTGCGACAAGTGCGGCGTCGAAGTGACGCGCGCCAAGGTGCGTCGTGAGCGCATGGGGCACATCCAGCTCGCGTCGCCGGTGTCGCACATCTGGTTCTTCAAGGG
>JBKPMI010000077.1:0-16226 GCA_046732075.1 Acidobacteriota bacterium
CGCCGCACACCCCCGGCCGCGATCGTCGTGGCCAACGTCCTGACCGTCGGCCACGGGCGTCTCGCCCTGGGAAGGGACTACCTGACCGAGCTCGACGCCTTCGTGCGGGAGAACTTCCCGCAGGCCGCGGCTTTCGGACCGGGAGCGCGGCCCGACGCGCGGATCGGAGACCCCGGTTTCTTCCTCGAGGTCCGGGCGCCGTGAGGCTCGACCTCGCGGTGGCGCAGCGGTTCGGGCTCTCGCGCCGGGCGGCACGGGACGCCGTTCGGGCCGGCCGCGTCGAGACCGGCGGCGCCGTCGCGGACGAGCCGGGTCTCGACGTCGCGCCCGACGCGGAGCTGCGGTACGACGCGAACCGCCCGGCCCGGCACACCGTCCGCACGCGGCTCACCGTCCTCGTCGAGGACCCGCTCTTCCTGATCGTCGACAAGCCCGCCGGCCTGCTGACGGTCCAGACCGCCGAGCACGAGGACGACACCCTCTACGCGCGGGCGCTCGCGTACCTTCATCACCGTTACCGGAAGCGGGCGTGGGTCGGCGTCGTCCACCGGCTCGACAAGGAGACCTCCGGAACCCTGGTCTTCGCGCGGAGCCGCGAGGCGCTCCGCTTTCTCCAGGAGCAGTTCCGCCGGCACTCGATCGACCGGGAGTATCTCGCCCTGGTGGAGGGCGCCGTGCGCCGGCCGGGCGTCTTCGACGCTCCGCTGGTCGCGGACCGCGGCGACCGCCGCCGCGGGGTGGCCCGCCCCGGCGAGCCCGGCAAGCACGCCGTCACCCGCTACCGGCCGATCGAGACGTTCGACCGGGCGACCCTCGTCTCCGTGCGGCTGGAGACGGGGCGCACCCACCAGGTGCGCGTGCACTTCTCGGCCTCGGGACACCCGGTCGTGGGCGACTCGGTCTACCGCCGCCGGGAGGGGGCTGTCCCGGGGCTCGCGGTGCGGCGGCAGATGCTCCACGCCCACGTCCTCGGCTTCGATCACCCCGGAACCGGGGAACGGGTCCGGGCGACCTCCCCCCTTCCCGGCGACTTCCAGGAGGCCCTGCGTTTCCTTCGGCGCCGGAGGGCGTCCGCTCCGAAACCTCCCCAAAAAACGAACGCCCCGATCGCTCGGGGCGTTCTTCGAGACTAAATCGGCTCTGCCCTAGGCAAGAACGACCACGACTACCCGGCGGTTCTGGGAACGGCCCTTGCGCGAAGTGTTCTTCGCGACCGGCTCTTCCTCGCCGTACGAGATCGTGGACATGCGGTTCAGCGCGATGCCCTGCTTGGAGAGGAAGCGGCGCACTGCTTCGGCGCGGTCCTCACCCAGCTTGTAGTTCAGCTCCGGGCCGCCACTCGAGTCCGTGTGACCCTGGATCTCCAGGTACACGTTCTTGTTTTCGGCCTTCAGCTTCTCCGCAAACTCCGTCAGCTTCGCCTGAGCGTCCTTCGACAACTCGTGGCGATTCACCGGGAACTTGACCGCGTCGTCGGAGAGAACGAGCGAGTAGACGAACTTGCCCTCGGCAAGCTTGCCCGCCGCCTCGGCGCGCTCGAGCGCGTCGCGCGTGGACTTGTCGAGCTCGGCCAGCTTCGAATCGTGCTCGCGCACGCGAGTCTGGGCGGCCTCGACCTGCGTCTGGACCTCGCTGATCCTCTTCTCGGACGCGGCGCTGCTTTTAGAGACCTCCTCGCCGACGTAGCGCTTGGTCGCGCAACCGCCGAGGCCCACGATCCCCACAAGAAGCGCCCCGACCACCAGGGAACGATTGGAACCCTTGGATACCCTCATGAACCCTCCTTTCGTTGAATGTCGACGGATGCCGAGGAATCCGGGGCCGTGCCCCTGTAGCCGCGACGCGTCCGTACGACCCAGTTGCCCTTCTTCGTAACCGACACAAACACGATCCGATATTTTAGCTCGCCCCGGCCGGAAGGCGAAAACCCCAGGATGTACTGCTTCCGGACCTCGGAATTGACCTGCGCGGCCAGCGGTGTCAAGTCCTCCTCACCCCCGGCCAGGAACATCCGGCCGCCGCTCGAAACCGCCAGCATCCGGAGGTTGTCCACGAACAGCTCCTGGCGCTGGCGCTCGGTGAGAAGGTCATACATCACATTCTTCATGCCGATCGCGTAGACCGGCGTGGACACCTGCTGCAGGATCTCTGCCATCTGGGTGGGCGACAGCTTGCTCGCGTTGTCCACCCCGTCGGTGAACAAAATGATCGCTCTCTTGCCATTTTTGCCCTTCAGGAGCCGGGGGGTCGCGGCGACGGCGTCGAAGAGGGCGGTCTGGCCTCCCGCGGACAGCTCATCCAGCGCGGCGAGGAGCTTCCGGGAGTCGGACGAGAAGTCGGCGACCATCTTGACCCCCCCCTCGGCGAACGCGAAGAGGGCGAAGTCGTCGCCGGGCAGACGACCCTGGACGATCGAGCGGATCGCCCGCTTGGCGTTCGTGAGCTTGCCGGCGATGTCCATGCTGCCGGAGGTGTCGACGAGAAACGCCATCGACACGGGCGCGTTGTCGTCCCGGTCGAACGTGTCGATCGCGACGCCGGTGGTGTCGACGCGGACGCGAAAATCCTTCTTCTGAAGCCCGTCCACGAAGCGGCCCTTCTTGTCGAAGACGATCACCGGCAGGAGCACGTACTCGCTGGCGGCCGAGTCCGTGTATGTCGGGATCTCCTCCTGCGCCTTGGGCGGAGCCGGAGTGGGCGCCGGCGTCTGCGCCAGCGAGGCGGCCGAGGCGAACAGAAGGAAAGCTGCGAAAACGTGGCCCGAACGTATGTGCTTCATTGAAAACAATAATAAGGCGGTCCCATCCGATAATTCCGGAATGGAGAGCGCCGCGCCCGCCGTCGTCCTGGTCCGGCCCCACTTTCCGGGTAACCTCGGCTCGACCGCGCGCGCGGCGAGAAACTTCGGCGTCTCGGACGTGCGGTTGATCGAGCCGGCGTGCCTTCCGGACGAGGAGGCCCATCGCTTCGCCTCCGGCGCGGACGACCTGCTCGACCAAATGCGGCGGTATCCCACGCTCGTCGACGCCGTCGCGGAGTTCGACGTGGTCGTCGCGACCTCTTCGCTGCGGGGCCGATCCGAGCGGCGCTGGCTCGACCTCGCCCAACTGCCCGGTTTCCTGGGGTCGCTCTCGAGCGGCGCCCGCGTGGCGTACGTCTTCGGGCCGGAGAGGAGCGGTCTGACCGAGGAGGAGCGCTCGCGCGCGAGCGCCACGCTGAACGTGCCGACCGACCCGGCGTTTCCCACCATGAACCTCGCGCACGCAGTCGCGGTGCTGCTGGCGGTGCACCGGACGTTCGCCCCCGGCGCCGCGGCTCTCCCCCGCGATTCGGACCTCGCCCCGGCCGGGGACGTCGAGGCGGCGATCGGCCACTGGGACCGGGCGCTCGACGCGATCGGCTTCTACGACACGGGCCACCGGGACCGCTCGCTGCGGGACTGGCGCTCGATCATCGCCGGGCGTCCGCTCGGAGCGCGCGAGGTCGCCCTCCTGCGAGGCGTGGCGAACCGCATCCTGGTGTCGCTCCGGCGGAGCTCCTAGGTCCTAGCTCGGTCGGGTCCGCGGCGCCGGGGACCGCTCCGGCAGCAGGTAAAGGAGCATGAGGACCCCGTGGACGGCGAGGCTCGCCCACACGTTCACGAATGCGAGCGCGAAGGAGATGCCGTACGAAACGGGTCCCATCGCGTAGCGCTTGGTGATCGTCCGCACTGCCCCCTCGTCGGCGTTCGCGTCGAGGAGACGGCGGCCCGCGACCGCGTACCACCAGACCGCGTTGTAGGCGATCGCGATCACAACCAGCGTGGCGCTGTAGAAGGCGACCGCGGTGACGCGCGTGTCCGGCTCCGGGAGGTGCTCGGCGAGGACCGCCGTCGGGAACGGCAGGAACGAGATGCACAGGAGAAAGAAGACGTGAATCAGGAGGAAGTAGCGGTCGCTCCGCCGGATGTAGGTGAACATGGCGTGGTGGTTCGTCCACATGATCCCGAGCGTCGCGAAACTGATGACGTACCCGAGGTAGGACGGCCAGAGGCGCAGGAGCGCGCTCCGCAGGCTCTCGCCGGTCCCCGCGTGGGGCACCTTCACCTCCAGGATCAGGAGAGTGATCGCGATCGCGAAGACGCCGTCGGAGAAGGCCTCGAGACGCTCCGTCCCGGAGTGGCCGGACTCGGGGTCGACGAGGTTGGTCAAGAGGGTGTCCGCTCGCCTGCCGCCCGCCGCTTGCCGCCTATATCAGCTCCGCCTCGCTGAAGAAGAAGGCGACCTCCCGCGCCGCGTTCTCGGCGGAGTCGCTGCCGTGGATCGCGTTTCTCTCGATGTCGGTGCCGTGAAGGTTCCGTATCGTCCCGGGTTCGGCCTTGCGCGAGTCGGTGGCGCCCATCGTCTGGCGCAGGTGGGCGACGGCGTCGTCCCGCTCGAGCGCCGCCACGATCACGGGTCCTTCCGTCATGAATTTGACGAGACCCTCGAAGAAGGGGCGCTCGCGGTGCACCGCGTAGAACTCCCGCGCCTGCTCGGGGGCGAGCCGCAGTCGCTTGACGCCCCGGAGGCGGAACCCCTCCTGCTCGAGACGGGCGAGGATGGCGCCGGCGCGGCCGGCGGAGACCGAATCGGGTTTGCAGATCGCGAGAGTGCGTTGGGTCATCGAAGTTCTCGGTTCTCCGTTGTCAGTGCTCAGGTCAGAATTCCTTCACGACCAGCGGGAGCCGGTCCTCGGTCGCCACGCCCGCATGCGACAGCGCTTCGAGCAGATCCCGCGGATGCTGCGACCCGACCAGAAGCGTCGTGCCGTCGGCCCGTGTCAGGAGAACTCCCTGGTTTCCCCGCGCGTTCAGCGCGCGGCGGCGGCGCGTGCCGCGGATGCCCCATCCGCCGTACTCCCGGACCGGCGCGTACTCGACCGCCTGCGCGAGAGTGATCTCCGACAGCGGGACGCGCGTGCGATAGAGGAACCCGACCCGCACCGAGATCGCGTCGGGACGGACGGTCGTCGTCAGCCGCATCGAGAGGAGCGCGCCCAGCAGAAGCACGACCGCGAGCAGGAGCGCCACGACCCAGGGGGAGAAGCTCTGGGTCTCCTCGTACAGCGCGGGCCCGTTCATCGCCCGAGGACCTCCTTCATCTTCGACCCGATGTCGGCGGGCGAGGCCACGACGTGGATCGCGGCCGCCTCGAGCGCCTTGATCTTCTCGGCAGCCGTGCCGCGCCCTCCCGCGATGATCGCGCCGGCGTGGCCCATGCGGCGGCCGGGCGGCGCCGTCCGTCCGGCGATGAACGCGACCACCGGCTTCGCGAAGTGCCCGGCGACGAAGCAGGCCGCCTCCTCCTCCGCCATGCCGCCGATCTCGCCGATCAGGACGACCGCCTCCGTGCCGGCGTCGTCCGCGAAGGCGCGCAGGCAGTCGACGAAGCTCGTGCCGTTGACCGGGTCGCCGCCGATGCCGATGACGGTCGACTGTCCCAGTCCCAGTTGCGTCAGCTGGTCGACTGCCTCGTAGGTCAGAGTTCCGGAGCGGGACACGACGCCGATCGTGCCGGGCCGGTGGATCCGGCCGGGCATGATCCCGATCTTGCACTCGCCGGGCGTGATCAGGCCGGGGCAGTTCGGCCCGATCAATCGGACCGCAGTTCCCTCCCGCTCCCGGCCCGCGAGGTACGCCTTCACCCGGATCATGTCGTTCGTCGGGATTCCTTCCGTGATGCAGACCACCACCCCGACGCCGGCGGCCGCCGCCTCGACGACCGCGTCGGCCGCGAACGGGGGCGGGACGAAGATCATCGTGGCGTTCGCTCCGGTATCCGCAACCGCCTGCGCCATCGTGTCGAACACCGGGATGCCCTCGTGGGTCGTTCCCCCCTTGCCGGGCGTGACCCCCGCGACGACCTGCGTTCCGTAGTCGCGGCACGCGAGGGCGTGGAAGGTGCCCTCGCGGCCGGTCAGGCCCTGCACCGCCAGGCGCGTGTCGCGGCCGACCCAGATGCTCACCGCACCCCCGCGCTCGGGACGATCGGGATGCCCGTCAGGTCCGACAGCGTTCCGGAGATCCACTCGCCGAGGTCGCGCCACGAGGGGACGAGCATGAGAGCCGCGGCGCCCACGACGAGAGCGGCCGCGCCCGTGAGCCACACGCGGCGCGCTTCCTCGCGGGGCTCGTGGCCCATGGCGGCCCGCCCGGCGCGCGCCAGAAAGAGCGGAAGGACGAAGAAGAAGACGAGGAGCGCGCCCCAACCGGCGAGCAACCGCGGGTTCCGCGAAAGCGCGTCCCACCCCTTCCACGTCGCGACGAGGAGGCCGATGAAGATCGGTGCGAGAAAGAAGCCGAACGACTTCAGGGCGTAGCCGGCGACGTGCTTCATCGTCGCCCCCCGGCGGGCTGCGCGGCGGCCGCGACCGCCTTCTGCGCGGCGTCCGCGAGGCCCTCCGCGGGCGTCACCGCCAGACCCGACTCCCGCAGGATGCGCTTGCCCTCGTCCACGTTCGTGCCCTCGAGGCGCACGACGACCGGCAGCGAGAGCCCCATCTCGCGCACCGCCGCCACGACGCCCTTGGCGATGACGTCGCACCGCATGATGCCGCCGAAGATGTTGATCAGGATTGCCCGGACGTTGGCGTCCGACAGGATGATGCGGAACGCGTTCTTGACCTGCTCTTCGTTGGCGCCGCCGCCCACATCCAGGAAGTTCGCGGGCTCGCCTCCCGCCAGCTTCACGAGGTCCATCGTCGCCATCGCGAGGCCCGCGCCGTTGACCATGCAGCCGACGCTCCCGTCGAGCTTGATGTAGTTGAGGCCGAACTTCGACGCCTCGACCTCGAGTGGATCTTCCTCGGCCAGGTCGCGCATGTCCCGGATGTCCGGGTGGCGGAAGAGCGCGTTGTCGTCGAACGTCATCTTCGCGTCGAGCGCGAGTACGTGACCCGCGCGCGTGACGAGGAGTGGGTTCACCTCGGCGAGCGTGGAGTCCGTGTCGACGTAGGCGCGGAACAGGGCCTGCAGGAGCGAGACCCCTTCGCGGAAAGCGTCGCCGGAGAGCCCCAGCGCGAACGCGAGGCGGCGCGCCTGGTACGGGAAGAGCCCGAGAAAGGGGTCGACCGGCTCCCGCACGACGGCGGCGGGATCCTTCGCCGCGACCTCCTCGATCTCCATGCCGCCGGAGCGCGACGCGATCACGACCGGCAGCGAGCGCGAGCGGTCGAGCGTCACGCCGAGGTAGAGCTCCCGGTCGAGGTCGAGCGCCTCCTCGACGAGGACCTTGCGCACGACGCGGCCCGCCGGGCCGGTCTGCGGCGTCACGAGCGTCATCCCGAGGATCGCGCGCGCGTGGTCGAACGCCTGGTCCGCGTCTTTCGCGACCTTGACGCCGCCCCCCTTGCCGCGCCCCCCGGCGTGGATCTGCGCTTTTACGACCGCGGCGCCACCCAGGCGCTTCGCGATCTCGCGCGCGGCCTCGGGCGTGTCGGCGACCTCGCCCTTCGGTATCGCGACGCCGTAGCGCGCGAGTAGCGATTTCGCCTGAAATTCGTGAACTTTCATAAGAAAGCTATCCGCCGTCCGCTCTCAGCGATCAGCTCCCGAAGAGCTTCCGGATCCCGTGCACGGTCGTCGCGCGGAACATCTCGGCGATCGACGTCGTCAGCGGAATCGACTTGGGGCAGACGCGCACGCAGTTCTGCGCGTTGCCGCACTCGTCCAGCCCCCCGTCGCCCATCAGCGCTTCCAGCCGCTCCGCCGCGAGCATTCCGCCGGTCGGGTGCCGGTTGAAGAGAGCGACCTGCGAGATCGGAGCGGCGCCCATGAAGTTGGACCGCTCGTTGACCTGCGGGCAGACTTCCAGGCAGTTGCCGCAGGTGATGCACTTGGACAGCTCGTAGGCGAGCGCGCGCTCCCTCTCCGCCATGCGCGGCCCCGGCCCGAGGTCGTACGTCCCGTCGATCGGGACCCACGCCTTCACGCGCTTCAACGACTCGAACATCGAGCCGCGGTCGACGGAGAGGTCGCGGACGACCGGGAACTTCCCCAGGGGCTCGAGCTCGATCGGCTGGTCGAGCGAGTCGACCAGCGCGGTGCACGCCATCCGCGCTCTCCCGTTGATCCGCATGGCGCACGACCCGCACACCTCCTCGAGGCAGGCGCGGTCGTAGACGACGGGTGAGGTCGCCTTCCCGTTGCGGGTCTTCGGGGCCTTGGCGATCTCCATGAGGACCGAGATGACGTTTTCGCCCGGCCGGTACGGGATCTCGTACTCCTCCCAGTACGGGGAGGAGGTCGGCGAGTCCTGCCGGCGGACGCGGAGTCGGATCGAAGACGGCATGCCCGGCGCTGAGCTTAATCTCAATACTTGCGGGGCCGCGGCGGAATGAGGGTCGTGTTGACCGGCGCGTAGGTGATCCGGGGCCCGTCCGCAGTGTGCTCGGCGATCGTCGTCTTCAGGAAATTCGCGTCGTCCCGGGGAAGAGCGTTCTCCTCGGTGACCCCTTTCTCGAGATCGCGGACCTTGAAGTGCGCTCCGCGCGACTCCTGGCGCAGGAGCGCGCCGCGGGTCATGACGCGGGCCAGCACCAGCATGTTGCGCAGCTGGTTGACGAAAGAGATCTCCCGGTTCGCGAACCCGCTCCGGTCGGTGAGGCCGATCCGCTCCCACCGGTCCAGGAGCTCGCGGAGCTTGTCGTCGGTCTCCTGCAGCTTCGCGTCGTGCCGGATGACCGTGACGTTGTCCGTCATCCAGTCGCCCATCTCCTCCGCGATCACGTGCGGGTTCTCGGGACCGTCGAGCTGCGCCAGCCGCGCGAACTCGGTCTCCCAGCGCTTCTTCGCCGACGCGAATGCGGCGTCGTCGACCGGCAGCTTGGACGCGGTCTGCCGGCCGTACCGGACCATGGCAGGGCCGCCGATCTTTCCGGCGTAGATGCAGGCGACGAGCGAGTTCGCGCCCAGGCGGTTCGCGCCGTGGTACTGGTACTCGACCTCTCCCGCGGCGTAGAGGCCCGGCACGTTCGTGGCCTGGTTTCGCGGGGACGCCTCGTCGAGCGTGCCGCTCTTTCCGTCGGGCGCGTAGTCGACCCACAGGCCGCCCATGGAGTAGTGCATGCCGGGGAAGACCTTCATCGGAACCTCGCGGGGATCGTCCCCCACGAACTTCTCGTAGATCTCGAGGATCCCGCCGAGCTTGACGTCCAGCTCCTTGCGCGGGATGTGGGTGAGGTCGAGGTAGACCTCGCGCTTCCCTCCGACGCCGTATCCCATGAGACAGACCTGGAAGATTTCCCGCGTGGCGATGTCCCGGGGCACGAGGTTGCCGTACGTCGGGTATTTCTCCTCCAGGAAGTACCAGCGCTCCGACTCCGGGATCGACTTCGGCGCCCGCTTGTCGCCCCGCGCGCGCGGCACCCACATCCGCCCGCCCTCTCCGCGGGCCGACTCCGACATCAGGCGGAGCTTGTCGCTCGCCGGGATCGACGTCGGGTGGACCTGGATGAATTCCCCGTTCGCGTACCGGGCGCCCTCCTGGTAGGCGACGGCCGCGGCCGTGCCCGTGTTGATGATGGAGTTCGTGGAGCGCCCGAAGACGATCCCGGGCCCGCCCGTCGCGAGCATCACGGCGAGCCCCGCGAAAGCCTCGATCCGCATCGACACCAGGTCGAGCGCGACGATGCCCCGGCAGTTCCCGTCGGCGTCCCGGACGAGTCCCAGGAACTCCCACATCTCGTGCTTGGTGACGAGACCGTCGACCTCGTAGCGGCGGACCTGCTCGTCGAGCGCGTAGAGGAGCTGCTGCCCGGTCGTCGCGCCCGCGAACGCGGTGCGGTGGAAACGGGTTCCGCCGAACCGCCGGAAGTCGAGAAGTCCCTCCGGCGTCCGGTTGAACATCACGCCCATCCTGTCGAGGAGGTTGATGATGCCGGGCGCGGCGTAGCACATGGCCTTGACCGGCGGCTGTTCCGCGAGGAAGTCGCCGCCGTAGATCGTGTCGTCGAAGTGGATCTCGGGAGAGTCCCCTTCCCCCTTCGTGTTGACGGCGCCGTTGATGCCGCCCTGTGCGCACACCGAGTGGCTGCGCTTGACCGGCACGATCGAGAAGAGGTCGACGGCGACCCCCATCTCCGCCGCGCGGATCGTGGCCATCAGGCCGGCGAGGCCGCCGCCCACGACGATGACGCGGTCGCGGGTCACGACGACGCGCTCACGTCCGAAAGGCCTGAATCGACCGGATGCCGATGAAGGAGAGGATCAGGAAGACCGCGGCGGACACCCACATCATGCGGCGCTGCGCCTTCGGTCCCACCGTCAGCCCCCAGACGATCGAGAAAGACCAGATGCCGTTGGCGAGGTGGAAGGTCGCGGAGACGATGCCGAGGACGTAGAACGCGTAAATCCACGGGCTCCGAACGGAGTCCTGCACCAGCCGGTACAGGTCGACGCTCTCGTGGTCCTGCAGATTGACGAGCCGGGTCGTCCAGAGGTGAAAGATCACGAAGGCGAAGAGGATGATCCCGGTCACCCGCTGCAGGAAGTACATCCAGTTGCGCACGTAGGGGTTCGTCGTGACGTTCGGGCGCGCGGTGCCGGTCACGAACAGGCCGTAGATCCCATGGAAGAGGAGCGGCACGATGATGATGCCGACCTCCAGGAAGATCGCGAACGGCGTCTGCTGGAGGTCCCGGACCATTTTGTTGTACGCCTCGACGCCCCGCGTCGCGGTGTAGTTCGCATAGAAATGGAAGGCGATGTAGCCGCCGATCGGCACGATCCCGGTCAAGGAGTGCAGCCGGCGCAGCCAGAAGTGGCGCTCTTCGCGGCCCAAAGCTAGACCGTCAGGATGCGGAAGAGGTCGCGCACGGCGTCCGCCGACTTGCCGAGCGCGGCCTTCTCGTCCGGCTCGAGCTCGATCTCGATGATCTTCTCGACGCCGCCCCGGCCGACCTTCACCGGGACGCCCAGGTACACGCCGGACATTCCGTACTCCCCCTCCAGGTACGCCGCGCAGGGCAGGATCTTCTTCTCGTCCTTCAGCACCGACTCGACCATCTCCGCGACCGCGGCGGACGGCGCGTAGTAGGCCGAGCCGGTCTTGTAGTAGTTCACGATCTCGATCCCGCCGTCGCGCGTTCTCTGGACGATCGCGTCGATCCGTTCCTTCGAGAGCAGTTGCGTGATCGGGATCCCGGCGACCGTCGAGTACCGCGGGAGCGGCACCATCGTGTCGCCGTGGCCGCCCAGGACGAACGTGTGGATGCTCTCGACCGACACCTGGAGCTCCTCCGCCAGGAACCACCGCATCCGCGCGGAGTCCAGGATGCCGGCCATGCCGAAGACGCGCTCCCGGGGGAACCCCGAGACGCGGCGGGCGACCTCGCACATCGCGTCGAGCGGGTTCGACACCACGATCAGGACCGCGCCGGGCGAGCGCGGCGCGGCCTGGCGCACGACCGCGCCCACGATCTCCTGGTTCTTCTGGACGAGATCGTCCCGCGACATGCCGGGCTTTCGCGCGAGCCCTGCGGTCACGACGATGACGTCGGACCCGTCCGACAGCTCGTACGTGTTCGAGCCGTCCATCCGCGCGTCGAACTTCACGACGGGAGCCGACTCCATGATGTCGAGGGCCTTGCCCTGCGGGATCCCCTCGATGATGTCGATCAGGACGACGTCCGCGATCTCCTTCTCCACGAGCCGTTGCGCGAGCGAAGCCCCGACGTTCCCGGCGCCGACCACCGTCACTTTCTGTCGCATTCGAGCGCGGATTCTATCGGATCAGACCGGCACCCGATCGGGGGCCGCCGACCGCGGTGCGCTTACAATCGGAATGTGTCCGAGAAGAAGTTCGAATACGGGACGGAGCCCGGGGATCGCCCCGCCTACAAGGAGCATCCGCTCTGGATCGAGGCGATGGCGATAACCCACGCCGCCTACGACCTGGCGGACCGTGTCCGCCCGCAGGACCCCGGGACCGCCCGTCAGCTGCGCCGCGCGGCCGTCGCGATCCCGGCGCACCTGGCCGGCGCCCTGTCGGCCGGGGACGCCGAAGAGCGGCACGACCACGTGACGACCGCTTTGATTTCACTGGCCGAGGTCTCGCGCCAGCTCGAGCGGGCGGAGAAGGTCGACAGCGCCGCCGCTTTCGGGCTCGCCGAGCGGGTGCGAAACCTGGAACGGGCGGCGCGCTTCGAGCTCGCGGACGCGGGCGCCCCGGTCTGCTGATGGCTTCGGAACGGCTGCGGCCCGCTCTCTTCCTGGTCATCGCCGCGGCGATCGTCATCGCGATCGCGGCGTTCTGGCTGCCGCGGTGGTGGGAGAACCGGGAATACCGGGACGCCGAGAAGATCGCGGGAGTCGGATCCGCGGTCCTGCCGGGTAAGGTCACGGACGCCCGCAAGCGGATCGACCCCGGACTCTCCGCCGACAAGACGGCCGCGGCCCTCGGCAAGCCCTCCTTCAAGGTGCGCACGGAGGGCGCGTCGACCCACGAGATCTGGAAGTATTACTTCGCCGACGGCACGCTGACGGTCAACCTGACCGACGGCTACGTCGCCCGCATTTCGACGGAATTCGGCCCCCCGAAAATCCGACAGTCCCGGCGGCCCTGAGCGACCGGAAGAGACGCGGCGTGGAGGAAGCGCAAGCGCCGGCGGCGCGGAAAGAGCCGTCGATCCGGGTCGTTCTCATGCCCAAGGACACCAACGCGCACGGCACGATCTTCGGCGGCGTCATCCTGTCGTACATCGACCAGGCCGCCGCGGTCGAGGCGAAGATGCACGGCGCCTCCTTCATCGTCACCGTCGCGATGCGCGAGGTCGTCTTCCACGAGCCGGTTTACGTCGGCGACCTCGTCTCCTTCTACACGGACCTCGTTCGGATCGGGCGGACGTCGATCACCGTTTCCGTCGAAGTGTTCGCGCAGCGCGGCGAGGGGACCGGGTCGATGGTGAAGGTGACGCAGGCCGAGGTGACGTTCGTCAACCTCGACGAGAATCGGAAGCCGATTCCGATTCCGAAGTAGCCGGCTCCAGACACCAGAAGGTCCCGATTTCTCGGGACCTTCGTTTCGTCAGCCGAGCGAGAGCCCGGCAATGGTTCCAGCGATTTCTATCTTACCACTCGGAGTCGTCTTCCTCCGGCACCGGAGTTTCCGCCGGCAACTCGACTTCCTCGTCGTCGGAAAGGTCCTCGAGATCCAGGTCCTCCGCTTCCTCGCCCGCGTCGACCTCGAGGTCGTCCGCGCCCGGAAGCGCGGTCGCCCGCGTTTCCTCGTCGCGCCACGACTCGCCGCCGGCGCGCGAACCAGCCTCTGCCGCCGATGCTGCCGGTGCAGCCGACCGGCGCGCGGCCATCGAGGTTCCCGATGGCGCCGAGCCCATCCGCGGCGCGGGGGCCTTTGCCTTCGCCCGGGGGCGGCTGGCGGTGCGCGCCGCCCGCTTCGGAGCGGCCGCCTTCTTCCGGGAGGCGGCAGGCCGCTTCGCGCTCATCGTCTTCTTTGCGGTCGGCTTCTTCTTCGCGGTCGACTTCCGTTTGGGCGCCGACGGCTTCCTGCGGGCCGCCGACTTCGGTCTCGCGGAGGCGCGCCGGGCCGAAGCGCGCCCTCCCGTTTTCTTCTTTTTCGCAGAGGCCCGGGAGGTCTTTCGACCGCCGCCGCGCCCCGCTTTCTTCGCTTTCATTGCCACCTCCGCTCCCTCCTCTCTGCCGGCGTCCGCCGGTCCCGGATCATACAATTCCGGGTTTGTCCAGGCGAGCCGCGGACCACGAGAAGGATCACGGTGAAGCCCGCGTCCTGATCGTGCCGCGCGCGGGAGGTCTGACGATCGAGATCCGCCCCCTCGTGCGCTCGCGCGCCTGGCGCCGCCGCCTCGCCGCGGGCGCCGCGGTGGTAATCGCGGCCTCGCTCTTCGGGATCGCCCGCCTCGTTCCCCTGTGGGAGGCCGGCCTGCGCCGGGGCGCGTTCACGGATCTGCCGCTGCCCATCCTCGCGTTCCTGACGCTCGCCGTGGGCATCACGACCCCCGTGACCCTCGTCGGCCTGGCCGCGCTCGCTTTCGTCGAGGAGCGCGTCGACGTCGAAGCCGGGCGAGTGATCGTCTCCACCACGGCTTTCGAGAAGACCCGCGTCGTGACCCTTCCCGTGGCCGAGCTCGACTGCTGGCGCGAGACCTATGTGCCGCTCTCTCCGTGGTGGAGCTGGAGCGTGAAGCGCCTCGCGGCTCGCTCGGGCGGCCGGATCTTTCCGATCGCGGGCGGGGCCGGACCAAAGGAGAAGCGGAGGATCGGTCTCGCGCTCGCACGGGCGACCGGCCGCGCGCTCGTGGCCGACTTCGGCAAGGTGATCGCGCCCGCCCCGGCCGTCCCGGGGGCGACGCCCCGCTAACCCTTCGAGTCGCGGGAGTTGGACGCCGCCCGGCCGGGCGGGAGCAATCCCCGCGCACTACAATGCCGCCGTGTCGCCGACCGACATCGAAACCCCGAACCGCCACCTCTCCGGGACACCCCTTTCTTCCTACGACCTCCCCGACGAGGTCCGCCAGGGGATCGCCGATGCGGGCTTCGTGTTCGCCACCCCCATCCAGGAGAAAACGCTTCCGATCGGGCTCGCCGGCCGCGACGTGGCCGGCCAGGCCCAGACCGGCACCGGCAAGACCGCGGCCTTCCTGATCACGATCTTTTCGCGGCTCCTCCGGACGCCGGCCCGGGAGCCCCGTCGGGGACCGCGCGCCCTGGTGGTGGCGCCGACCCGGGAGCTGGTCGTCCAGATCCGCAACGACGCCGAGGTCCTCGGCCGCCACACGGGACTGTCCACCCTGGCGGTATTCGGCGGGATGGACTACAAGAAGCAGCGCGACCTGCTCAAGAAGGTGCCGGACCTCCTGGTCGGGACCCCCGGCCGGCTCCTCGACTACGAGCAGCAGGGAGCCACGAGCTACCGCGGCATCGAGTTCCTCGTCATCGACGAGGCCGACCGGATGTTCGACATGGGCTTCATCCGGGACCTGCGCCGGATTCTGCGCCGCGCATCCCCGTATCACCAGCGTCAGACGTTCCTCTTCTCGGCAACGCTCTCGCCGCGCGTGATGGAGCTCGCCTACGAGCACACCAACAACGCCGAGAAGGTCGAGATCGAGCCGGAGCGCGTGGGCGCGCACGGGATCACGGAGGTGCTGTACCACGTCTCCTCCCCGGAGAAGCTCCCCCTGCTGATGGGGGTCCTCGAAGAGGAGGGTCGCAGCCGGATCCTCGTCTTCGTGAACCGGCGCACGACTGCCGCGGACCTCGTGCGGACCCTGACCGCGAACGGCTACCCGGCGCGCGCGCTCGCGGGCAACGTTCCCCAGGACCGGCGGATGAAGATCCTCGCCGACTTCAAGACCGGAAAGCTCGCCGTGCTCGTCGCGACCGACGTCGCTTCCCGCGGCCTCCACATCGAAGGCGTCTCGCACGTCGTCAACTACGACCTGCCGCAGGACCCGGAGGACTACGTTCACCGCATCGGGCGGACCGGACGCGCCGGCGCGGTGGGTACCGCCGTGTCGATCGCCTGCGACGACTACGTGTTCTCGCTCGACTCGATCCAGAAGCTGATCGGCCGCGAGATCCCGGTGCAGTGGGCACCCGAAGAAATCGTCGAGAAGGGCCGCCAGCTGGCGGAAGCGCGGCCGCGACGTCCCGTGCCGACGCGACGACCTCCCCGCCCGAGCGCCCCGCCGCCCGTCACGTACGGACGGGAAAAGAGAAAGAGCCGGAGGAGGTAGGAGTCCGGAGCGCCATGCCGGGGACCGCGATGACCGCCGAAGACGAGATCCGATCTGCGATTCGCTCCTTTGCGACGGCCTATCGAAACGGGGACATCGATGCCCTCCTGGCCTGCTACAGCGACGACCTGCTCAAGGATCGCGCCGGCGCCCCGTCCGAGAGCAAGGCCCAGACGGCCCAACGCGTCCGCCAGGTCTTCCGGAGCCATCGGACCGACATCGATGTGCAGGTCTCGGAGGTCCTGGTCGGTGGGGATCTCGCCTGCGTCCGGGGGGCATTCACTGTAACGCTCCTCCCCCGCGAAGGGGGTTCGCCGGTTTCCATCGCCCGCCGATACCTCGAGATCTGGCGAAACGAGGACGGGGCGTGGCGCGTCATCCGAACGATGGACAATGAACCGTAGCTCGAGGAGAAGGCGATCATGAGTGAGATCCACGGAGGAACCCGTCTCCCCGTCCTCGTCCGGCTCGCCGTGGCCCTCACGCTCTTGAAC
>JBKPMI010000078.1:0-3087 GCA_046732075.1 Acidobacteriota bacterium
GCGCGGTCCGCGCGGCGGAGGCCGGGTTCGCGAAGACCGGAAACGCGTCGCGGTCCACTTCCAGACGGCTGTAGCGGAGCGCGAGCTCGAAGGCGCCGGGACCGGTGCCGAAACCGGAAAAGTTTTTCTTCGGGGTCACACCGCGGAACGAGTTGGAGCCGCCGATCACCCAGGACGTCGCGGCCTGCCAGGCCGTGTTCGTGAGCTCGGCCGTGTCCGTACCCCGTCGGACTTCCTGCTTCGACGAGACGTACTCGGTCAGGAAGCCGAACGGCCCCAGGAAGAAGGTCGCCTGCGGCGCGAGACGGCGGCGCGTCCCGTCGGCGAACGTCGTGCCCGCGGCCGACCCGTCGCTGCGGTACGAGAAGTACGTCGCCTGTCCGCCGGTGCGGAACGACGGAAGGTTGGGAGCGGACACCGTTCCCGCCTGGTCGCCCGTCGAGCCTGCGATCCCGAAGCCGAGGCCGCTCGCCGCGTTCTTTGCTTTCACGAACGGCTGGAAGAAGAGGCGGCCCGCGACGTCCTTGGCATCGTTGTTGTCGGCGTCGCCGTTTCCCCCATCCAGGACCCCGTTGAAGACTCCGACCGCGTATTGGACCCGCGCGTCCGCGAGGTCGCCGGAGAGCTGGACGCCTACGTCGCGGTTCGGGACCAGGTTCGTCGGCTGCGCGCGTTCCGGGAACATCAGATCGGTCGCGGACTGCAGGCGCTCCAGGCCCACCGGCGGCTTGAACTTTCCGGCCCGCAGCTTGAGCGCGGGTGAGAAGCGCGCCTCGACGTATCCGTCGAAGAGCACGGTCGTGCCCTGGCCGAAGTCGGGCACCAGGCGGAAGTCGAAGATCCTGTAAACCGTGGCCTCGAAGATCGGGCGCGCGCGGCGAACCAGAAACGTGTCGACGCCCGAGGGCGTCTCGTTCGAGAAGAAACGGCCGTCGAGCTGGAAGTAGCCGCGCAGCCGGAGCGCGAAGTCACCGTCGGCCGACTTCCACGAGAAGCCATCCTTCCCGGCGGTGAATCCGGGCTCGGCCGGCAGTTGCTGGGCGGCGGCGCCAGCGGCTCCCGCGAGCGCCAGCGCGATCCCGGCGGCGAGTAGGCGGGCTCTCATGCGGTTCGGTGTGGCGATCGGACGACCAGGATCGGGAGCTCGGGTCCGCGCTCGACGAACCGCCGGAGGAGCCCGCGCAGCTCGAGCCGGTCGCCGAAGCGCGGGAGCGGCGATCCGAGCACGATGAGGTCGTGCCTGCCTTCCGCGACCTGCGCGCGGATTTCCTCCTCGGGCTCGCCGGTGCGCACTGCCGAGTCGCCCTTCACACCGAGGCGGGCGAGGGTCCGGACGCCGCCTTCCAGGAAACGGCGCGCCGCCTCCCGGGCGTCCGCGCCGGCCTCCGCCTCCAGGACCGTCATGACGGTCACCTCGGGGCCGAGGTGGCGCGTGAGGCGGGCGGTGAAAGCGACGTCGCGCTTCCCGGGCTCGCCGACCGCCACACAGACGAGGATCCTCGCGGGCATCGGGCGGGCCGCCGGTACGAGAAGCAGGTGCTCGGCGCCCGCGGCGAGCGCGGCGGACGTGATCTCGCGCCCCTCCCCTTCCTCCCAGCCCAGGACCACGAGGTCGTACGGAAGCCGCCCGGCCTCGTCCGCGACGACTTCCACGCGCGAGCCGGCCACGGCGCGCGTCTCGTGGATCGTGACGGACGCGCCGAGCTTCTCGACGCTCGCACGGAGGAGCTTCGTCAGCGCATCCCCGCTCTTCTCGGCGCGCACCACCAGGCTCACACGCGCCTGCGCCAGTCGCGCCATGTCGGCGCCGAGCGCGAGCGCCGCGCGGTCCTCGGGGGAATCGCTGGTCAGCAGGAGGAAATGCAGCCCGGGATGCGCGAGCGCGTGGATCCGGCGGACTCCGACCCAGGCGCGGTCGCCGGGCCGAAGCGGCGTCTGGCGCGCCGCGTGCGGCGTCCGGCTGGCCTCCACCAGGAAGTAGTCGCTGCCGAATGGGACCGCGGGCGCGAGCGTGCGCACCCGGGGCATCGCGGGAAGCCGGAGGAGGAGGCGTTCCTGCGCGCCCGCGAAGCTCGCCTGCTCGACGACACCTTCGCCCAGGACCGGCACGGTGAGGTCGCTTCGGTCCTTCTCGAGCGCGACGTCCTCCGGCCGGAACAGGGCCTGGGCGCGCTGACTCGAGACCCCGGTGGCCTCTTGCGTCTGCAGCGGAAGATCGAGTGTGCCGACGCGCACGGCGCCCCGCGTGACCTCGCCGACGATCAGGTTCGCGGCGCCCAGGAACGTGGCGACGAACTCGGTCGACGGCCGCAGGTAGAGCTCGTTCGGGGGTCCGATCTCGAGGATGCGGCCGTAGTTCATGACGGCCAGCCGGTCGCCCAGCTCGAACGCCTCCTCCTGGTCGTGCGTGACGAAGATGGCGGTGAAGCGGAGCTCGCGCTGGATGCGCCGCAGGGTCTTCCGCAGTTCTCCGCGGATCCGCGCGTCGAGCGCCCCGAACGGCTCATCCAGCAGCAGCACCTCGGGCTGGTGGGCCAGAGCCCGCGCGAGCGCCACGCGCTGCTGCTGGCCGCCGGAGAGCTGGCGCGGCAGCCTTCCGCCGAATCCGGACAGCTCGACCAGCTCGAGGAGCTCGTCGCGGCGCCGCGCCCGATCCTTCGAGGAAACCCCGCGGACCCGCAGCGCGAACTCGACGTTCTGTCCCACGGTCATGTGGCGGAACAGGGCGTAGTGCTGGAAGACGAACCCCGCGCCGCGCGCCTTCGGCGGGGCGTGGGTCACGTCGCGGCCGTGGAGGAGCACGCGGCCGGCGTCGGCTTCCGCGAGTCCCGCGATCATCCGAAGGACCGTGCTCTTGCCGCTGCCGCTCGGGCCGAGAAGCACGAAGAGCTCGCCGGTCGCGATCGAAAGAGAGAGATCGCTGACGACGGCGCGCTCCCCGTAGCGCTTGGTCACTCCTTCGAGGACGATCGACACTCGTTCTCCGCGCCGGACGATATCTCGCGGAGAAGAAGGAAAAAAAAGGGCCCGGGGCGGTCAGAGGAGTGACCCGTCCCGGGCCGTGAAAAGGTGAGCCTGTCTAGAACT
>JBKPMI010000079.1:0-13769 GCA_046732075.1 Acidobacteriota bacterium
GGCTTGACGTACTGCATCGTGTCGTAGATCGCGAAGCCCGCGGACGTCACGCCGCCCGGCGAGTTGATGTAGAAGGAAATGTCCTTGTCGGGGTTCTCCGACTCCAGGAAGAGCATCTGCGCGATGATCAGGTTCGCGATCTGGTCGTCGATCGGCGTCCCCAGGAAAATGACGTTGTCCTTCAGGAGCCGGGAGTAGATGTCGTAGGCCCGCTCTCCCCGGCTCGTCTGCTCGATCACCATCGGTACGAGAACCATTCCGCCTCCCTCGTGGTCGTCTTCCATGGTCCAACCCTCAGCCGGCCCATGCCATTCCGTTCGCTGGCTGCTCATCTCGGCTCGACCGGCTCCATCGAGGGTAGCACCCGCGCGGCGGAGATCAAGAGGTCGAGCGTCCGGGAGAGCCGCATCTCGTCGCGGAGAGCGTCGAGACCGTCGTTCTTCACGAGCCTTTCCCGCAGCTCCGAGGTTTCGACCCCGCGGCGCGCCGCGGCGCGCTTGATCTCGGCGTCGAGCTCCGTCTCGGTCACGGAGATGTCCTCGCGGCGCGCGACGGCGTCCAGGACCAGATACTCCCGGACGCGGCGTTCGGCGCCGGGACGGGCGTCCTCCCGGATTTTTTCCCAGTCGGCTTCCTTCGGGTCGAGGCCGTTCGCCGCGAGATAGCGGGCGTACTCGCGGAGCGACGCCTCCACCTCCGACTCGACGAGCACCTCCGGAGCGGGGACGTCCGCGCGGGAGAGGATCGTGCCCAGGATGTCCTGGCGGAACTTGCGGCGCCGCGCCGACTCCTTCTCGGCCCGCAGGTTCGCGCGGATCCCGTCGCGCAGCTTCTCCGCCGACTCCGCCTGCGCGACGGCGCGCGCGAAGTCGTCGTCGACCGGGGGGAGGCGCTTTTCCTTGAGCGCCGCGAGAGTGACATCGTAGTCGACCGTCTTGCCCTTGAAATTTTCGTTGGGAAAGTCGTCCGGGAACGTCTTCCGGAACGTCCGGGTCTCGCCGACCGCCGAGCCCGTGAGCGCCTCGTTGATTTCGGGCATCGAGTCGGCGTGGCCGACCTCCAGCGTGATCTTCTCGTCGCGGAACGTGCGCGGGTTCTGACCGGGCTCCAGGATCTCCACGAAGCGTCCGGCGATGTCCGCGACCGCGTAATCTCCGGCGTTGGCGGGCCTCCCTTCGATCGGGTGGAACTCCGCGTGGGACTCGCGGATCCGCTCGAGGACCCGGTCGACCTCTTCCTCCGTCGGCTCGACGGAGACGTCCTCGACCGGAATCTCCTTGTACTCGCCCGGATCGACCGCAGGCTTCAGGTCCAGGTGCGCCGAGAACCGGATCGGGCCCGGAGGGTTCCACTCGAGCTTGTCGACGCGCGGGTGCCCCAGGATCGAGAGGTCCTTCTCCCGGATCGCCGAGGAGAGCGCCACCGGAAGCAGGCGCTCGACGACCTCCTCCCGGATCTCGCCCGAGAAGCGCTGCTGGACGAGGTGCTCGGGCACGTGCCCCCGCCGGAACCCCGGCATGTTGGCTTTTTTCGCGAAGGCGCGCGAGACCGCGGCGTACGTCCTCTCGACATCTTCGGCCGGCACCTCGATGTCGAGGGTCGTGCGGGTCGGGGATTCGTCGCGGGATTCGAGAACGACCATAAAAAGGAAGCTATCAGTTATCCGCTCCGGACTGCTCCCGGCTCCCGGCTAGAGGCTCCCCTTCAGTGACGCGGCGCGAGAGTCTTCGAGCCGGGCCGCGGGCGGGTCACCCGGACGCGCGGAGCCGGAGGCGGAGGCCCTGCCGCGGCCTGCCCCGCGGCGACCGCGGCGGCGATGTCGATCCGCCCCCAGCCGAAGACCGGATTGGGGATCGCCGAACCGGAGACTCCACCGCACTGCTGATCGGCCGAAGTCAGGTGCACCGCGGTCGACTCCAGGAGCGCTTCGGTTTCGGGGACCCGGTTCGCGAGAGACGGCACCGCGGACCAGAGGAGCGCGACGGCTCCCGCGACGTGCGGCGTCGCCATGGACGTCCCGGAGAAGCGCGAGTAGCCCCCGCCCGGAACGGACGATCGGATCGACACGCCCGGCGCGACCAGGTCGGGCTTCATGCGGCCCGAGCCGTCCACGGTCACCGGCCCGCGGCTGCTGAACCCCGCGATCGTGTCGACGATCGACGTCGCGCCGACCGAGAAGGAGGCGTCGTAGAAGCCCGGCACCGTGGCGACGGTGGAGCAGTTCGGGCCCTCGTTTCCGGCCGCGACCGCCACGAAGATCCCGGCGGAGCGGATGTTCTCGATCACGGCGCGGAGCACGTCCGGGTCGGTGCAGCCCTCGCTCTCCGGGCAGCCCCAGGAGTTGCTCGTGACGTCCGCGCCCAGGTCCGGACGCGGGTTCGCGCCGGACGAGTCGGTGGGCGCGAGGAAGAACTGGAAGCACTCGGCGTATCGGGCCGGCGTGCCGTTGTTGGCGTCCATGTTGCGGCAGCCGATCCAGCGCGCGCCCGGGGCCATGCCGATCCGGTTGTCTCCCCCGTCCGTCCCGACCGCGGTTCCCGTCACGTGCGTGCCATGGGACTGGTCGTCGCAGGGTGCCGGAACGTTGCTCCCGCACGGGTTTCCCGCGGCGGCGTCGTGGATGGAGTCGTGCCAGTTGTAGGAGTGGGAAGCCGTCGTTCCGTCGAAACCCCGATAGCGGGTCTTGAGCGCGGGGTGCTCCCAGTCCATGCCGGTGTCCGCCATTCCCACGACGATGCCCTGCCCCGTGAAGCCGAGGTCCCAGACGGCGGGCGCGTGCACGAGCTCGAGGCTCGCCTCGATCGCGGACTCCGACATCGGAGTAATTTCCCGCTCGGGCGGGGCGGGATCGACGCGGCGCGAAGCGCGGTTCGGCGCCACGAGCGCGACGTCATCGCGCGCCGCCAGCTCTTCCGCGAGGGCGCGATCGGACTCGACCTCGATCATGTCGACCAGGTAGAAGGCCTGGTAGCGGACTCCGCCCCGCTGCAGCCGGTCGAGCAGGCCCGCCTGGCCGGCGTCGGCAGCGGATCGGAGCGCGTCGAATACGAACTGGCGCCGCTCCCGGCCGGACAGGTTGGCCGCTCCCGAGAGATCGGCCTGCTCGCGGAGAACGACCAGGTAGGAGGCGGTTTCGCCTGGAGCCTTCCCCGCGAAGATCCGATCCAGAGAGTGGAGGTCCGCCGCCCCGATCGGTCGGGCGGCGAGAGCGAGGGCCAGCATCGGAACGAGGCGGAGTGGCGGGCGCACGGAAATCGAGAAACGCATCGGTTGCCGGAACTATGCCCGAGTGCTACGCCAAATGGCGAATTCGACGGTCCCGTCCGGAAAGGAAGCTACAGAGAGATCGAGTCTTACGACCATGGTCGAGTAGGAATCTTTCCGGGCGGAATCGTGACTCCAGTCACGGGCATCGCGGGGGGTGTTCCGTACACTTCGCTCACTCTCCCATGCCGTCACCGGAGGAAACCGATGACGCGCACCGAAAGACGACGATTCTCGCGGATTCGAAAGCGGTACCCCGTGGCCTTTCAGGTCAACGGAAAGACCTGCCTGGGTCGCACCCACAACCTCTCGCCGATGGGGATGTTCATCTGCTCGGTCTACTTCCCCCAGCCCGGCACAAAGCTCTCGCTCCGCATCCAGACGCCCGACGGGAAAACCTTCCCGATGCGCGTGGAGGTGGTGCGGTCATACCGGGTGCCGCAGAGGCTGGTGCGGTTCGTTCCGAGCGGGTTCTGCGTGAAATTCCAGCAGGCTCCCGAGGAGTATTTCCAGCTCCTGGCCCGCCTGTTCCGCGTCGCGGCGTAGACCCTTCGGTCGCGACGCAGGAAGCCTCGCGTCGCAGCGCGAGAAGTCTCCCGAAGGGAGGAGGCTCGCGCTGCGGGAGCGCAGCGAGCGAGGGATCAGGCGCTCGGTCGAGCCGGGCATGGCGAGCCGAGCGCCGTTCGCGCAGCGAGATCCCGAGCGAAGCGGAGCGACGGATTGCGAGAGGAGGGACTCGTGCCGGCCGGTCGCTGCGCGACACGCGGCCTGCGGCCGCGGCCGGCGCGGATCTGTCGGTGGGGGCGGTCCCCCACACCCCCCGTGAGGGTTCTCGTCTCCTCCTCTCGCACCGAGCGAGGCGACGTCACCTTTCTCTCTCTTCTGGTGCGAGAGGAGGGACTCGAACCCTCACGGGTTTCCCCACGGGATCCTAAGTCCCGCGCGTCTGCCGGTTCCGCCACTCTCGCAGTGCTCGAAATGGTAGGCGTGAAGTCGTTCGGATTCAATCGGGCCGCTTCAATCCCTGGCGGTCTGCCTACTCGCGCTCGAACCGGAGAATGTCGCCCGGCTGACACGAGAGCGCCTCGCAGATTGCGTCGAGCGTCGTAAAGCGGATCGCGCGCGCCTTGCCGGTCTTCAAAATCGAGAGGTTGGCCAGCGTGATTCCGATCCGATCGGCGAGTTCGGTCAGGGTCATCCGCCGATCGTGGAGCACGTCGTCGAGCTTGACGGCGATCGCCATGTCACACCGTCGCTTCGAGGTCTTCGCGCATGAGCGCGCCTTTTGCGAACACGCGGGCCAGCACGAACGTGAGGAGCACGGCGAGCCAGCCGCTGATCGAAAAGCCCGCATCGACGTGGAGCGGATGCGCCGGAGTCGAAACGTTCTTGGCGATCGCGCCGATGACGAGGCTCAGGAGCTGCAGCGCGAGCAGCGCCCAGGCGATCGCCTCCAGGCGGTACGCGTTCGCGGCCACGAACGGGTCGCCCGCGCGAACCGTCTCGACGATGGCGAGCAGCCGTTTGAGGACGAGATAGTTCAGCGGGATCGAGGCGAGACCGAGCACGGCGATGGCGCGCATGCCCATGACGAGCCGATGCGCATCGGGCGAAGGTGAGAGTTTGAAAGCGGACATGATCCATCGCTCGTTCGGCAGGACGAAGTGCAGAGCGAGGATCCCGGCCCCGCTCTGCGAGTTCAGAACGATGAGGATCCGGAGCACGGCGCGAGCGATCGGCAGCGCGGCGGATGACGAAGGTTGTACGGCCATGATTCGTACCTCCAATATATCGAATATCAATAAACTACTTATCGAATCTCGTCAAGCAGAATATTGGTAATCGATATAGCAGATCCGGATGACTCCCCAGGCCCCGGCCCTGCGGGGAGCCGGGGCGGGTTACCGGGCTCGGATCAAGGCACGGGTGCGAGGCGAATCAACGCCCGGTGCCGCACACCGCGGAAACGAGCGCCTTCCCGAAATCCCCCTGCGACGTCTGGAGGTAGCGCCCTCCCGGAATCTCGGTCAGGGCCTTCGCCCCCGCATCGTAGATTCGGCCCGTGTTGACGGCGACGACGGTCAGCCCCGCTTTGCGCAGAGCCTTCCGCGCCTCGAGAACGGCCGTCGGTACCGCCACGGTGCCGTAGGACTCGGAGCTCGGCATCTGCGCTCCCTCGACCGCCGGTTGCCACGGGGATGTGACGCTCATCCCCGAGTCTGCGCCGAGCCGCGGAGCGACGAGCACGAGCGCGGTGCTGGATCCGACGGGAGCGAGCGCTTCGGCCAGAAGCCGCAGAGAGACCGCGATACTTTGCTTCCTGCCGGGCTCTTCCGGAGGCAGGTGCGCCGCCAGAGTGAATCCGGCGTCGGTCGCGAAGTCCCGCTCGATCCGAATTCCTCCGACGGCGGAAACGACTGCCGTCGGCCGCCGGTCCGTGCAGCCCTTCATCCGGCCCACCACGCGCGACGACGAGACGGCGTCCCTCTCCCCGAGCACGACGACGATTCGCTCGATGGCCGCGGAAGGGGACGCGGGCGGGACTCCGGAGATCGGCAGCAGGAGAACCAGCGCGGGAAGGATCATGGCGATCGACGCTCCTCTCTACTCCTCCGGAATCCTACGCCCGGGCCGGCGAATTCGGAGAATCCGGCGGGCATACAATCGCCGGACCCCGATGCCCCTCGCGACGGGCTCCAAGCTCGGCGTCTACACGGTTCTGGACCTCCTCGGGTCCGGTGGGATGGGGAAGGTCTACCGCGCACGCGACAACCGGCTGGGGCGCGACGTCGCGATCAAGGCCCTGCCCGAAGAGTTCTCCCGGGACCCCGCTCGGCTGGCCCGTTTCGAGCGCGAGGCGCGCATGCTCGCGGCCCTGAACCATCCGGGCGTCGCGGCCATCTACGGTCTCGAGGAGGCCGAAGGGACTCAGTTCATCGTGATGGAGTTGGTGCCGGGAGCCACGCTCTCGGAGCGGATCTCCAGCGGGCCGCTCCCGATGACGGAGGGGCTGCGGATCGCGCGGCAGATCGCCGAGGCGCTCGAGGCGGCGCACGAGCGCGGGATCATTCACCGCGACCTGAAGCCCGCGAACATCAAGGTCACGCCGGAGGGGCGGGTCAAGGTGCTCGACCTGGGCCTCGCGAAGGTCTTCGACACGAAGGAGACGAGTTCCGGCTCGGACGCCTCGCTGTCTCCGACACTCGTCCTCGAGGGGACCCAGCCCGGCGTCATCCTCGGGACGGCCGACTTCATGAGCCCCGAACAGGCCCGCGGCAAGTCGGTGGACAAGCGCACCGACATCTGGGCGTTCGGCTGCGTCGTGTTCGAGATCCTGACCGGTCGCCGCGCCTTCACCGGAGAGACCGTCACCGACGTTCTCGCCGCCATCGTCACCTCGGAGCCGGACTGGGACGCGATGCCGCCCGATACGCCGGCGCGCGTCCGGGATCTGCTGGGCCGCTGTCTCCAGAAGGACCCCGGCCAACGGCTCCGGGACGTGGGCGACGCGCGGCTCGAGTTCGAAGAGGCGCTCACGGAGATGGGGAAGCCCCCGTCCCGCCCCCTCGCGGCGCCGGCGCCGACCCGACCGCCGGCGCGCCGGAGCCGCGCTTTCCTGTTCGCGATTCCGGCGCTGGCGGCGCTCGCTGCCCTCTGGCTGATCGTGCGGCCGCGCGCAACGACAGCTCCCTCCGGCGCGACCCGGCCGAACTCGCTCGCGGTCCTCCCGTTCCGGAACCTGAGCGGGCAGCCGGGCGGCCAGGTGATCGGAGACGGTCTCGTCGAGACCGTCAGCGCGCGGCTGGCCGGACTGCCGGGCCTGCAGGTCGTGACGCCGACGGCGGTCGTCGCCGCGGCCGACCGCGGTTCCGAGCCGTTCGCGATCGCGCGACGGGTCGGCGCGGACCTGGCTCTTCACGGCACCTTCCAGCGCGAGCGCGACCGGATCCGGATCACCTACGCCGTCGTCAACACGGCCACGCGCGAGTCCGTCACGGCGGGAACGATCGACGGTTCCGCGTCCGATCTCTTTCTCCTGCAGGACCGGCTGGTCGACTCGGTCTCGCAGGCTCTCAAGGTTCCGCGCCGCGCGCCGCGGACGCCGCGGCCGGCGGGGCTCGAGGGAGCCGGCGCCCAGGAGCGCTACGTCCAGGCCATCGGATACCTGCAGCGCTACGACCGGGCGAGCGCGATCGACGAGGCCGCGCGGCTGCTCGAAGCGCTCGGCCGCGAAAACCCCTCTTCCGCGATCGTCCAGGCGGCGCTCGGCCGTGCGTATCTCGCGCGCTTCAACCTGACGCGCGACGCGAAGTGGCTGGGCCCGGCGGCTGCGGCGGGCGACCGCGCGCGTCAGCTCGACCCCGATTCTCCCGAGGTCAGCTCGACGCTGGGCGAGCTGTATCTCCGCACGGGGAAGGGAGCGGATGCCGTGGCGGCCTTCAGCCGCGCGCTCTCCGCTCAGCCCAACAACTTCGACGCCATGCTCGGTCTCGCCCGCGCGTACGACGGGGCCGACGACGCCGTTCGCTCCGAGCAGACCTACCAGCGGGCGATCACCCTCCAGCCCGCCCACTTCGGCGGCTACAGCAAGCTCGGGGGCTTCTACTTCAACCGCGGCCGTTGGGAGGATGCGGCGAAGGCGTTCCGGAAAGTCACGGAGCTCACCCCGGACAACGCGCGCGCGTTCGCGAACCTCGGCGCCTGCCAATTCCAGCTGGGCAATTTCCGGGGTGCGCTCGAGGCGTTCGAGAAATCGGTCGCCCTCGAGCCGACGGACCTCGCCTGGTCGAACATCGGAACCGTCCAGTACTACCTGGGCCGGTACGGGGAATCGGCCGCCGCCTTCGAGAAGGCGCTCGCGCTCCTCCCCTCGCACTTCGAGAACTGGGCGAACCTGGGCGACGCGCTGCGCCAGATCCCGGGACGCGAGACGAGGGCGGTCTCGGCATACGAGAAAGGGATCGAGCTCGCCCGCGCCGAGCTCGTCACCAACCCGGACGACGCGCAGGTGCGGTCCTACCTGGCGCTCGGTCTGGCGAAGACCGGAAAGCTCTCGGAGGCTCGCGAGCAGCTCCGCCGCGCGCTGCCGCCGGGACCCGACCGGCCCGAGCTCCTGTTCAACGCGGCGATCGTAGCGAACCGCGGCGGAGCGCCGGCCGAGGCGGTCGCCTACCTCGGGCGGGCGCTCAAGGCCGGATTCAATCCGGCGATCATCCGGAGCGAGCCGGAGCTCGCGAACCTGAAGAACCGCGACGACTTCGAGGTTGTCTTACGACAACACCCCGGAGCTCCGTCGAGATAGGTGGAGAAGAGGAGGAAGTCATGTCATCCCCGCGCACCCGTTGGACTCTCCCCCAAGTTTCTTTCCTCGCCATTGCCCTACTCGGAATGTGGGGTTGCTGTTCCGTGCCCTGCGATCCGAAGGGGCAACTCATCGTCGTCCGGGAAAAGGAAACGAGAGACGCTTACCAGCTGATCGTGATCTCCAAGAGCAAGCACCAGGAGATCGTCTGGAAGCTTTCGCATGGTTCGCCATATACGAAGGTGGCGATCAAACTCGGTGAAAACATCGAGCCTTTCGTCAACTGCGAGACGACCGCGGGGATCTGCAGCATTCCGTGCGAGCACGGGCTCTGCTTCTCTGGGTCGATCAACCCCCTCCTCGTCGTCCCGCCGCCCCGGAGTTACGACTACGACTTCTCGAACGGCAGCGTCACTTCCACCGATCCCGGGATCCGCATCGATCCCTAGAACCGGGTGATCCGACTCCTCGTCGCGCTCCTTGCGGCGGCGCCCGCTTCCGCGCCGCCGCAGAAGCCCGTTCCCACGGCGCGCGAGCAGGTCGTGGTGACGGCGGAGCGAGTCGCCGAACCCCGCGAGAGCGTGCCCGCGGCCGTGTCGGTGCTGACCCGGGAGCAGATCGAGCGTCTGCCGGCGGAGAACCTCGCCGAGCTCCTGCGATATCTGCCCGGCTTCTACCTGCACTTCGGCGCCGGAATCGGCGGCGTGCCGATGGTCTCTTCGCGCGGGTTCTTCGGAGGGGGCGAGGCGGAGTACGTCCAGCTTCTCGTCGACGGCGTTCCGGTCGCCGACGTCGAGTCGGGGCTCGCCGACTGGAAGCGGATCCGCGCCGCGGACGTCGAGCGGGTCGAGGGGCTCCGCGGCCCGGCCTCCGCGCTCTACGGGGACACCGCGCTCGGGGGTCTCGTCCAGGTGTTCACCCGGCGCGACGCGGTCGTCCGACCGAGCGGCGACGTCGCGTTCTCGGGCGGGAGCTTCGGCTCCGCGGCCGTCGACCTCGGTGGCCGCTTCGTCGCAGGAGCCGGCCGCGCGGGCGTTTCCGCCACGGGCGCGACGACCGACGGCTACCGGGATCACGGCGCAGCGAAAGAGGGGGGCGCCGACGTGTCGTTCGCGTTCCCGGCGGGAGCGGCAGAGTGGACGTTCGCGCTCTCCGGATCGACGCGCGACCGCGAGGAGCCCGGGCCGCGAAACGCCGCCGAGCTCGCCGCCGACCGCTTCGGATCCGAGGACCTGTTTCGCTTCGATCGGGAGCAGACGCGCCGCGCTCGCCTCTCTGCGCTGTGGCGCCGCGACTCCGGGCCTCTCCCCTCCCGGGCGCTCCTTTATTACGCGGCGCGCGACACGGATCTGACCCGCACGCTTCTCATCGCGGCCGGCGTCGGGGACCGGATTTTCCGTTCCGTCGAGACCGGCGCGGCCGGCGGAACGCTCGAGACGGAGCGGCGTTTCCGGCTCGGCCGGGGCGACGCGCGCCTCGGCGGCGGTGTGGACGCGGCGCGCGAGCGACTCGACAGCGCATACCGTGCGGTGGATGAATCCGGCGCGCGGGGCGCCGAGGTCGCCCGCGCTTCCGGACGGCGGGATCGTTTCGCTCTCTTCGTCTCGGGGTCCTGGGAGCCCGTGCCGCGGCTCCGCTTCACGGCGGGCGCGCGCTGGGACTCGATCCGCGACGACTTCGGAGATCCCGGCGGAACGTCGTCGCGCCACGCGTCTTCGCCTCGCGCCGGCGTCAACGTCCGCCTGGGCCGCGGGAACGACCCGCCCACCGCGGTCTTCCTGCAGGTGTCGAGGGCCTTCAAGGCGCCGACGCTCGACCAGCTCTTCGACCCGCGGCCGTTTCCGGACTTCGCGGGCGGCACGTTTCGAATCTCCAACCCGGGTCTTCAGCCGCAGCGGGCGAGCACGGTCGAGGCCGGGATCTCGCGGCGCGACGGACGCACCTCGGTCGAAATCGTGGCCTATCGGACGGAGGTCGCGGACGAGATCGACTTCGATACGGCGACGTTCCGTTACGCCAACATCGGCCGGACCCTCCATCGCGGCATCGAGGTCACGGCGTCGCTGTTCGACCATTCCGCGGTGTCGCCGACGGTCGCCTGGTCGTGGACGCGTACCGAGCCGCTCGAGGGGGAGAACCGCGGGCGGCAGCTGAAGAACATCCCGGAGCACCTGGTCCGGCCGGGCGTTTCGGTGTCGCTCCCCCGCGACCTGCATGTCGAAGCGCTCGGCACGATTCTCGCCGGCCGCTTTCTCGACGACGGAAACGGCATCCCCCTAGACGACGCCGCGGTTCTCGACCTCCGGCTCGCAAAGGGATTCGGCCGCTGGAAGGCGCGCCTGGACCTCCTGAACGTGACCAACCGGAACTGGGAGGAGGTCGGCCTCGCGCTCCCCGACGCCCGGGGTGAGCTCGTCCCCTACTATTTTCCGGCCGCCGGATTCACCGCGCGCGCCGGAGTGGAATGGAGCATTCAATGACCCGAAAGATTCGAAAGTCCTGGGAGAAATTCGCCCGACAGGCGACGCAGTGGACCGGCCGCCCCGCGGCGTTCGCGATCGCGGTCGCCATCATCGTGGTCTGGCTCGCGACCGGCCCCATCTTCCACTACTCCGACACCTGGCAGCTGGTCATCAACACCGGAACCACGGTCGTCACCTTCCTCATGGTCTTCCTGATCCAGCACGCGCAGAACAAGGACACGCGCGCGATCGAGCTCAAGCTGAACGAGCTCGTCGCCGCGATGCCCGGGGCGTCGAACCGGATGATCGACGTCGAGGCGCTCTCCGAGCAGGAGCTCGACACGCTTCACCGGTTCTACCGGAGGCTCGTGGCCATGGCGAAGAAGGACACGGAGCTGACGACGTCCCACTCGGTCGAGGAGGCCACCATGCGTCACGCCCGGAAGAAGAAACGGGAGCAGCAGATGGAGTCGGCGGCAGCGCCACCGCCGCCGCCGCCCGCGCCGTAGCGGATCACGGACTCGAACGGCCGCGGGAGGGAAGGCTCCACCGCAGCCCCGCCCGCCAGCTTCTCCCGGGGCCGACCGTCGCCACCGGCGTTCGGCCCACGTCGTACCGTTCGTCGAGGAGGTTCTCTCCGGCGACGAAGACGTCCAGACCCGGCGCGAGCGCGCGCGAAACGTACGCGTCCAGCGACCAGTAGGGGTCGAGCCGCAGCTGGTTCTGGTCGTCCTCGAACTGGCGCCCGACCCAGCGCGCCTGCAGCGCAGCGAGCACGACCGCCGGCCGGTCCCAGCGGATGCCGAGACTCCCCTGGTGGCGCGCTGTCTGCGGGGTCCACCGCCCTTCCACGTCCGGGAGGCCCGGAGCGTCGACGACGGTCGAATCCGACAGCAGGTACCCCAGGGCGATCCGCCAGTCGCGTCCGATCGGCGCTTCCCCGTCGAGCTCCACGCCGCGCGACCGGATGCGTCCGAGGTTGCGGCGTTGCCGCGTGATCACCGAGGGCGTCGAGGAGAGCGTCACGTTCACGATGGGGTCCTCGACCTCCATCCAGTAGAGCACCGCGCGCGCGAAGACGCGGCCGGGCGAGACCGCGACGCCGGCCTCCGTCCCGGAGAGCCGTTCCGCTCCGAGCTTCTCGTTCGCGACGGTCTCGACGTTGCCCACGCGAAACGAACGGTAGAGCTCGTTCAGGGTCGGCGCGCGGAAGGACCGGTAGGCCGACGCCGACAGAGTCACGTCCGGAGCGGCCCGGTAGAGGACCGAGAGACGCGGGCTCCACGCGGTCTCGTCCCGGTCCGCGAACCGTTCGATGGCGGACGGCGCCTCGCGGGAGGCCCGGGTCGAGCGGCGCCCGTCCCGGTTCTGCCAGGCATCGATGCGGACGCCGCCGGTCACCGTCCAGCGCGCGCCGGCCGCGAAAGCGTCCTGCACGAAGAGGGCGCCGGAGCGCTCCTCGCCGCCGGCCGTGACGAACGAGCTGCCGCTGCCGGCGAAGACCTCCTCCCGGCTCTCGCCCCGCACCTGGCGGGACTCGACGCCGGCGAGGAGAGCGTGCGCGTCGAGAGCGGTCGACCACTGGAGGGAAATCCCGAGCGAGTCCGACGGAACGTCCTGGAGTCGCGTCTGCCGCTCGCTCGCGCGATCCGCCGCAATGGCCGAGAACGTCTGGTGGTAATCCTGGTCGCTCCTCCAGACGCGTGCGGACACGGCGCCCGCGCCGGCCGACCAGTCCCCGCCCGCCGCGAGCTGGACGATCTGCGTGTCGTTGACCTGGAGCTGAGTGCCGTTCTGGCGGTCCTCGTCGAAGAAGGAGCCGCGGAGGAAGGTCCGCCCGGCGTCATCCCGGCGTTCGACCGTCAGGTCCGCCGCGGTGTGCCGGGAGCCCGCGGCGACGTCGACGGAGCCGCGAAACTCCTCCGCCACCGGAACGTAGCCGTCGGTCGCGAGCCGCTCGCCGGCGACCACGAGCCGATAGCTCCCCAGCCGCACCGCCGAGAAGAGGCTCGCCTCCGCCGTGCCCTGGGATCCGGCGGATCCTTCGAAGAGGAGCGACGCGGGCACGGCCGGTTCGCGGCGGACGAGCTGCACGGCCCCGGAGAGAGCCGCGTCTCCCCAGAGGTCGGAGGCGCCGCCGCGAAGGACCTCGATCCGCTCGAGCGCCGCGCGGGGCACGCGTCCCCAGTACACCCACCCGCCGAACGGATCGTTCAGCGGCACGCCGTCCTCGAGGACGACCGCCCGGCTGGCGCCCGACGCGCCGACGCCGCGGAGCGAGACGCCCTGGGAAGTCGGGTTTGCCGTGCGGCTGCCGGAGCGGCGAAAGAGCGCGAAACCCGGGACCTGGCGGAGCGCGTCGTCGATCGCGGGCGACGCGGAGGTCTCGAGGTCGCGGGCGGAGACGACGCGAACGCTCGCGGCCGTGTCGCGCAGGCGGGCGGGCGACCGCGCCGCGGTGACCACGACCTCTTCGGAAACGCCCCCGGGCTCGAGGACGATGCGCAGGTCCTGGTCGGCGTCGGTCAGGGTGCGTTGCGCGCGCCGGAAACCGGACTTGTCCACGGAGATTGTGACCGCGGCGCCGACCGGTACGGACACCGTGAAGCGGCCGGCGGCGTCCGTGTCGATCCGCTGCGAAGATCCCCCCGAGCCGACGGTGACGACCGCGGCCGGCACCGCCGCGCCTTCCGGATCCCGAACGACGCCATGAACCGTCCCGGCGCGAGCCGCGTCGCCGA
>JBKPMI010000080.1:0-6142 GCA_046732075.1 Acidobacteriota bacterium
GCAGCCAGGTGCTGAACTCGAACTCCCGCGACGAGTGTTTCGCCCACTACGCGCGCGAGCAGAAAGAGCTCATCGACTGGATCGTGCAGAACCGGATTCGCGGCGTCGTGTTCCTCTCCGGCGACCGGCACGAGTCCGAGCTCATCACCGTGACCCCGGACGGTCTCTACCCCCTCTACGACTTCACGTCCTCACCGCTGACGGCGGGCCTCACGAACCCGATGCCGAAGGACGAGCAGAACAACCCGCTGCGGGTCCCGGGCACGCTCGTCAACGACATGCACAGCTTCGGGCTGCTCAAGTTCTCCGGAAAGTGCAACGAGCGGACGCTCGAGATGAAGGTCGTCGACCGGGAAGGCAAGGAGCGGTGGACCCGGACGATCAAGGGCAGCGAGCTCGTGCCGCCGCCCGCGCCCGGCACGACTCCCGGCCCGTACCGCGGCCACTCGGCGTGCGCGAGCCTGAAGCCGGCGACGAACTAGAAAACTAGCCCGATCGACACCGGCACGAACTTGAAACGATCGGGTGAAGTCCCGATGCTGTGGTACCGCGCCTCGATGATCAGGTCGACCTTGCGGAGGCTGATCGAGACGCCGGCTCCCGCGTTCCAGCCGGTCTCGTTCTTCGTGTTGTCGTTCGACGTCGACGGGAAGGTCGAGTCCGAGAAATCCAGCCGGTAGTAGCCGATCCCCCCGAACACGTACGGCTTCAGGAGGAGCGCCCGGAATCCGACGACGACGTCCGCGGTTCCCGCGAGGATTTTCGCGTCGCCCGTCGAGCCCGCGCCGTTCGCCGCATCGAGGGTGTGGTACGCGCCATCGACGCGCAGGCCCACCGGAATCACCGGCGGATTCCAGACGAGGAGGGCGCCCCCGTTCCAGCCGTTGTCGAAGAAATCCTTCGTGTCCCCCTGCGGATACGAGACGCCTCCTTCGAACCCGAAGTGCAGTCCGCTCGTCCCCTGCGCACCGGCGCGCGACGCCGCGAGCGCGAAGAGAAACGCCGGTACCAGGACCCGGAGCCGCCTCACGGCTGACCCGCTCCCACGGCGGCAAGGGCTTTCTTGCGCGCCGCCTCGAATTCATCGCCGCGGTTCCACTCCGGCATGCGATCGGCGTTGGCCACCTTGACCCCGAGCCAGAAGTCGAGCCGGACGTCCTCGATCGCGCCCGCGAGGTCCCACTCGTCCCTCAGCTCGTCCGACGGCTGGTGGTAGTGCTTGTCCTCCCACTCCTCGATCCGCTGCTTGCCCCAGCCCGCGGGTTTCCCGATGACGTCGGTTCCGCTGTCGAAGTAGGCCGCCGGAACGCCGACCTTCGCCAGGTTGAACTGGTCGGAGCGGTAGAAGAAGCCGCGGTCCGGGAACTGGTCGGGCTTGACGACGCGTCCCTCCATCTTCGCGAGAGCGAGGACGGTCGCGTCGAGTGAAGACTTGCCGAGACCCACCATGGTCAGGTCCGTCGTGCGCCCGAAGATCCCGACCCCGTCGATGTTGATGTCCGCCGCGATCCGCCCCGGCTCGATCGGCGGATGTTTCGCGAAGTACTCCGACCCGAGGAGACCTTGCTCCTCGGCGGTCACCGACGCGAAATACACGGAGCGGCGCGGCTTCTTCGGGAGCTCCGAGAACGCCTTCGCGATCGCGAGCATCGCGGAGACGCCGCTGGCGTTGTCCAGCGCGCCGTTGTAGATCGCGTCCTCGCCCGGCTTCGGGTCGGTCTTCATTCCGAGGTGATCGTGGTGGGCCGTGTAGACGACGGCCTCCTTCGAGAGCCGGGCGTCGCCCCCCGTGATCTTGCCGATGACGTTCCCGCCTTCCTTGGTCTGCACCGTGTTCTGGATCGCCATCGAGAACTGGACGCCGAGAGGCACCGGCCGGAAGTCCCGCTTCAACGCGGCCGCGCGGAGCCGGTCGAGGTCCTGTCCGCCGAGAGCCGCGATCTTCTTCGAGGCGTCCTCCGTAAACCAACCCTTGATCTCGACGCGTGGCTCCCCTTCGTACGGAAGCTCGAACCGCTCGCGCGACCAGGAGCTCGTGACGACCTGCCACGGGTACCCAGCGGAGGGCTGGGTGTGGATGATGAACGCGCCGATCGCCCCCTTTTGCGCGGCGATCATGTACTTGTAGTCCCAGCGTCCGTACCAGAGCCGGGTCTTGCCGGCGAAGAGCTTCGGGTCGTCCTCCGGATCGTTGTTCATCATGAGGAGGACCTTCCCCTTGACGTCGACGTCCTTGTAGTCGTCCCACTGGAACTCCGGAGCGACGATGCCGTAGCCGACGAAGACCACCTCGGCGCCGGAGATGGTGGACTGCGGCTTCTGCGTCCCGGAGAAGGCGACGTAGTCGTCCAGCCTCGTGAAGTCGACCTTCTCGCTCCCCTTCGTGACGGTCGTCTTCTGCGGCACGTTGCCCACGATGCCGACGAGCGGGACCTTTTGGATCCAGCCGCCGCCGGGAGCGCCGGGCTCGAGGCCGAGCGCCTCCATCTGCGCCTGGACGTACTGGAGCGCGATGACCTCACCGCGCGACGCGGGCGCTCGCCCCTCGAGCAGATCCGAGGCGAGGAACCGGACGTGCCCGCGCAATACGTTCTCGGTGATCGCCTGGGCGGCCGCCTTTTCGGCGGCGGAGACCGGGGAAGACTCGGGCGTGGCGGCCCCGGCCAGGGCCGGGACGAGGAGGAGAGCGGGAGCGAGGAGATTCTTCATCGGTGGTTCCTTTGTGTTTCGGGTTCTCTCTGGTTCGGACCGGAGAACCGTCCTGTTCGAACCCGCGAGAGGCGCCGAAAACTCCCTATTTCCGGGGCGACGCCGGGGTTGGTCCGGTTTTCGTTTCCACTCTCGGCATCGGTTTCCGCGGAAGCCTCTCGTCGCGCTCCGCCGCCTGCCACACGAAGGTCGCGAGAACGACCGAGGCCTGGATCAGGTCGTCCGCCTGGAGACGCTCGTAAACGTCCTGGTTCGTGTGGTGGGTCCGGGTCTCGTACTCGACCTCGTCCTGGACGAACTGGAACGCGGGCAGGCCGACCGCGTCGAACGACTCGTGGTCGGTGCCGCGGGTATTGCGCATCGTCACGGTCGTCGCGCCCAGGTCCTTCAGCGGCTCCAGCCACTTCTCGAAGATCGGAACGACCGCCGCGTTCTCCTGCGCGTAGATCCCGCGGATCTTTCCGGTACCGTTGTCCACGTTGAAGTAGGCGGAGAGCTTCGCGTGGTCCGGCTTCACCGTGAGCGGAGCGGTGGAGCGGCGGAGGGAGAAGTCTTCCCGCTGCTTCGGATCGGATGGGACGGGCCGCGAGGCGAAGTGCTCCATGACGTACGCCTCCGACCCCAGCAGCCCCTGTTCTTCCCCGCTCCAGAGCGCGATGCGGATCGTGCGTCGGGGCCGCGCGTCGAGCGCCTTCAGGATCCGGACGGCCTCCATCGCGACCGCGCAACCGGCGGCGTTGTCCGTCGCGCCGGTGCCTCCGTGCCAGGAGTCGAGGTGGCCGCCCAGCATGACGATCTGGCCATTCCGGTCAGTGCCGGGGATCTCGGCGATCGTGTTGTAGGACATCGGGTCGTCGTCGAAGAAGCGCGTGCGGACATCCAGCTCGAGCTCGACGTCCCTCTTCTGCGCGAGAAGGCGCGCGATACGCCCGTAGTGCTCCACGGACATCACGAGCGCGGGCACGCCGATCGCCTCGTCCTTCTTCCAGGAACCGCCCTGCTGAACCCGGAACGTTCCGCCGTCGAGGGCGCCCGGGTCGATGACCGCAAGAGGCTTTTCCTCCTCCAGGAACTTGTTCAACGCGCGGCGGAAATCCCGCCGCCGGCGAAACTCGTCCGGAGGATAGGGCGACCGCAGCGCCGGAGCTCCGTATTCCCAGAGCTCCTCGAGCTTCTTGTCGTCGTAACGTTCGAGAGCCGGCTTCTCCTGCGGCTTGACCTCGCGCATCTCGTCGGTCAGGACGATCCGGCCCGCCAGTTTGCCCCGCTGTTTCTCGAAATCTTCGACCGCCGTGAGCTTCGCGAGAACGACTTTCCCGCGGATCGGGCCGTTCGTTCCGGGACTCCACGCTTTCGGCAGGGCCAGGAGCTCCGCGTCGTCCGGCGAGATCATCCGGACGGAGACGGACTCGTAGGTCCAGCCGCGTCCGAACGGTCCCCAGCTCTCCAGGTGCGCGTTGGCCAGGCCCCACTCCGTGAGCTTGTCGCGCGTCCACTCGTTCGCCTTCTTCATGTTGGGCGATCCCGTCAGCCGCGCGCCGATCCCGTCGGTGATCGCGCTCGCCGTCTCCATCACGTGGGACCTGCGGAATCCCTCCTGGCGGATGCGCGTGACCATGTCGTAGTCGATGCGCTCCTGGGCGACGACGGGCGGCGGCGGGCCGAAGACGAGAGAGGAGAAGAGAAGGACGGCGACGATCCGTCCGGCGGGGTTCCTCATTCCACGACGAACAGCGTGAGCGCGAATCGCGCGTCCGGATCCGTCCACTGCGAATGTGCCACGAAGCCGGCCTCGGACACAAAGTCCACCACTTCCTGCGCATCGTACTTGTAGGAGCTCTCGGTCCAGATGGACTCGCCCTCTTCGAACTTCACCTCCACGCCGGACCTCCGGATGGAAACCGTCTGGGGACGCACCGCAGCCAGGTGCATCTCGATGCGGCGATCGAGCGGATTCCAGATCGCGCGGTGCGCGAACGCGGCCAGGTCGAAGTTCGCGTCGAGCTCGCGGTTCATCCGGACCAGGAGGTTCTTGTTGAACGCGGCGGTCACGCCGAGAGGGTCGTCGTAGGCGAGCATCAGCTCGTTCACCGGCTTGACGAGATCCGTCCCGAGGAGGAGCGCATCCCCCGAGCGGAGCGCGCGGCGGATCTCGCGGAGGAACTCGCGCGCGGCCGGAGTGTCGAAGTTGCCGATGTTCGATCCGAGGAAGAGAACGAGGAGTCCGCCGGAGACGGGCCGGTCGCGCGCGGCGCGCCGGAGGCCATCCTCGTAGGTCGCGCGGTGCCCCACGACCGAGACGTGTTCGAGCGCGCCGAGCGTGCGCTCCGAGAGCTCCAGCGCCGTCGGAGAGATGTCCACGAGGTGGATGGCCACCCGGCGCCGCCGGGTCCGCAGCGCCTCGGCGAGCAGCGCGACCTTCTCGCCGCTGCCGGAACCGAGCTCGAGCAGGGTGACCGGGTCCACCAGAGGAGCGACCATTTCGTTCGCGGACCGCGTCAGGAGCCGGAACTCCGCTCGCGTGATCCGGTACCACGGCAGCCGGCAGATCGACTCGAACAGAGACGAACCGAGAGCGTCGTAAAGGTACTTCGACTGGATCTGCTTCGGAGTGAGCGCAAGGTCGCGCGCCACCTCGCGCGCGAAATCGCGGAGGAGCTCCGGGGCAGGAGGAGCGACGAGCGTATTCAGCGGAGTGCTCGAGACTTCAGCCCCTCACGGTCCGGAACGTGGCATAGGGATAGGGATAGTTCCCGCGAAACCAGTTGCGCAGGCTCCGGCGCAGGAGGGGCTTCGCGGTCGCGAAGGAGCCGCCCTTCATCACCCAGTGCTTGCCGTCGAAGAAGTCCGCGGAGTACACCGGATACGACGCCATCGGCTCGAATCCCGGGAACGGCGCGAAGACGGTGGACGTCCACTCCCAGCCGTTGCCGAGCAGATCGTGCACGCCCCAGGCGCTCGCTCCCGCCGGATTCGAGCCAACCGGCACCGGGTCCCAGCGCGCGAAGTCGAAGTTCCCGCGCGAGCGGTCGGGCGGCTCCTCCCCCCAGGGATACGAACGCTCCCGGCCTTCCGGAGTTCCGTAGGCGGCGCGGTGGTACTCGGCCTCGGTCGGAAGCCGCGAGCCGCGCCAGCGGGCGTACGCCGACGCCTCCGCATGGCTCACGAAGACGGGCCACGCCGGCGGCAGCGCCACGGGCCCGAACATCCCGCGCCACGTCCAGCCGCCGTCTCGCTCCTCCCAGAAGATCGGGTGGCGCGCGCCGCTCTCGTTGCGCCACCGCCACCCTTCCTCGGACCAGAGTTCCTCCCGGTCATATCCGCCCGCGCGAACGAACTCGAGGAAGTCGCGGTTGGTGACGTCGAAGACGTCCACCTCGAACGCCCGGACCTTCACGACGTTCTCCTCGAACTCGTTGTCCCAGCCGAACGG
>JBKPMI010000081.1:0-4901 GCA_046732075.1 Acidobacteriota bacterium
CACGGGTACGACACCATCGATTACGAAACGATCAACCCGGACTACGGCTCCAATGCCGACTTCGATCGCTTTCTCGCCGAAGCGCACCGCCGCGGCATCAAGGTGATCGTCGACTTCGTCATGAATCACACGGGCTCGGACCACCCGTGGTTCGTGGATTCGAGCTCGGGCCCCGCCTCGCCGAAGAGGGACTGGTACGTCTGGAGCCCGGTCGACCCCGGATGGGGCCAACCGTGGGGCAGCGACCCGAGCTGGCACCCGCGCAACGGCGCCTACTACTACGGCGTGTTCTGGAGCGGAATGCCGGACTTGAACTTCCGCACACCCGCCGTCCGGACCGAGATCGAGCGCCTCGCGCGGCTCTGGCTCGACCGCGGCGTCGACGGCTTCCGTCTGGACGCCACCCGGCACCTGATCGAAACGGGCCCGGGGCCCGGGCAGTCCGACACGCCGGAGACCCACGCTTTCCTGAAGGAATTCTCGGCGTCCGTGCGCGGCTCGCACCCGTCGGCGATGCTGGTCGGCGAGAACTGGACGGAAACGCCGACGATCGCGACGTACTACGGCTCGGCGGCGGTCGTTGCCGGGGGCGACGAGCTGCCGATGAACTTCGACTTTCCGCTCGCGGAGCAGATCGTCCGCGGCGTCAACGCCGGAGACGCCGGCGGAATCGCCGGGAAGATCGCCGAGATCCAGTCGCTCTATCCGGCGGGAGCGGCCGACGCGCCGTTCCTGACGAACCACGACCAGGTCCGGGTCGCGACACAGCTCTCCCGCAGTCTCCCGCGGATGAAGAACGCCGCGGCGATCCTCCTCACGCTGCCGGGCGCGGCGTTTCTCTACTACGGCGAGGAGGTCGGTCTCCGGAACGGGACCACCAGCAACGACGAGGCCAAGCGCACTCCGATGCCCTGGGACGCCTCGGCCGGCGGCGGCTTCACGACCGGCACGCCGTGGTTCCCGTTCGCGCCCGGCAAGGAGACCGACAACGTCTCGGCGGAGACGGCCGATCGGACCTCGCTTCTCTCCCGCTACCGGGACCTGATCCGCCTCCGGCACTCCTCTTCCGCTCTGGCGAAAGGTTCGCTCGAGCTCCTCACTCCCTCGACCGCCTCGCCGACCCTCGCTTTCCTGCGCCTGGACGGCGCCGAACGCGTTCTCGTCGTCCACAACTTGACGGACTCGTTCACGAGCGGCGGTCCCTATGCCGTCACCGCGAACGGCTTCGAGCGCCTCTTCGCCGACGAGGGCGTGGGGGATCCGTCCGGACCGAACGGGTCCTGGCGCGTGTCGCTCGGTCCGCGGGCGACCGCCGTGTTCCGGCTGCGGTAGAAGTCAGGGCTCCTCGAGCCGCGGCCGGATCGCGGCGACGGCCTCTTTCGGAATCCGCCCGGGGAGCTCGGCGACCGCCAGCTCCAAGAGGTCGCACGCCACCTCCGGCGTCTCCCGGTCCAGCAACGCACCGAGCCGCCGGCCGAGCTCCGGGAAAGCGTCCTCGAACCGGCGCAGCGGGTCGAGGGAATCGAGCGCCTCCGAGGAAGGACCGGCGTGCTTCGCTAGCAGCGCCACCAGGTGCCCGAGCGCCCCCGACGCAACGAGCTGGCGGCCCGAGAGGCGCTCTCCGCGCCGGTGGCGTCCGACTCCGACGAGGAGGCTCGTCAGGAACTGGCCGACGAGCCAGTCGTCCGAGGGCAGGCTGGCGCGCGCGGTTTCTGCGGCCACCCGGTCGAGGCGCTCGCCGATCCGCTCCCGGTCGAGGAGGACGCGGGAGCGATTCACGCGCGCGAGCGCGACCTCGTCCGGATCGAACACCGCGAACTCGATCAGGTGGCCGTCGGTGAAGACGACCTTGACGCCGTGCGCCGTCTCCCGGAACGAGAGCGCGATCTCGCGGCCGCGGGGGAGCCAGCCGAAATCGGACCGGAAGGATTCCTGGGCGCCCGGTGTAACGACGACGAAGAAATCGTGGTCGGACCAGCGGTCCGGCGTCGTGCCGCGGCGGGCCATGGAGCCGACGGCGACCAGCCCGAGGACGCGAGGATCGTCCGCGAGGCGCTGCTGGAGATCCCGGGTGAACTGCTCGTACGCCTCGGGATCCATGGCCGGCCCGTCCTCTTTACTTTACGGCGTCCGGAGGCGAGGGCACCACTCCCGGCAGACGGACCGGCCGGTTCTTGACGGGGTCGTCGTCCTGCAGGATCGCCTCTTGAGTGCGGCCCGGGGGAACGATGACGTCGACGAGGGGCGGCTGCAGCGGGTCGTCATCGCGTCCGCCCCCGAAGCGGTCGCCCCAGGCGCCCGGCTCGATCGGGACGATCATCAGGCTGTCGGGATTCGGCGCCGTCAGCTTGAGCGCCGCGGCGATGTCGACCTCCTGCTCGATGTCGGCGCCGGAGACGGCGACCACGTAGCTCCACGTCGGCCGCGCGACGCCACCGAGAAACGACGCCGGCACGAAGAACTTGATGGTCGACCCGAACACGTGGATGCGCGTCGGGAAGAACACCCGGGCATCGGTGTCGCGGTCGATCTGGCTGTCGATCTCCTTTGCCTGCGACGTCTCGACCCGCTCGCCGCGGGCCTTGCGCTCCTTCCGGTCGAACCGGGTCAGGATCCGCTTCAGAGCGGTCCGGGCTTCGTTGGGGCGCGGCGTCAGGCAGATCGCTTTCTCCCAGGCGTTGGCGGGATCGACCTCCGCCTTGCGCCCCGGCAGCAGGGCGAGGGAGCCCGAGCCGGGGACGCGGTCGGTGTCGATGTAGATGTCGAGGTTGAACGTGTAGAAGTTGTACTTCGCGATGTCGTCGAGCGATCCGCCGCCGATGTCGATCGTGCGACGGGCCGTCGGCTGGATGGGACGAGCGAACCGCGCCTCGAACTCCGTCCCGTCCGAAACCGCCCGCGCCTCGAGCGAGAGCAGGTCGAGGTCGCCGGGACGGAGATCGTCGCGGCGCGGATACCTCAGGTTGCCGTCGCCGTGGTCGTCACCGCGGGGATCGGTCAGGGCGAAGATCGGTTTCTCGCCGGCGGCCCGTGCCGGAAGAGCGGCAAAGGCCGCGAACAAAGCCGCGATCGCAAGGGACGCCGCGAGGCGCCGGGGTCGGTGGTGCATGGTTCCTCGAATGAGAAGGCCCGGCGGCGCGAACCGCCGGGCCCTCGATGGTCGGACTAGAACTGGACCTTGACGTACGCCTTCAAACGCTGCTGATCGAACTCGCGCTTGAGGAGGCTGTTCCAGCCGCCGAAGCGGCCGGCGAATCCGGGCGAGCCGACGGGGACGTGCACGTTGCGCGAGACCTCGTCGGAGGCAAACTGGGTCACGAAACCGCCGCCGAAGTCGGGCTCGAACGTCCCGAAGTTGTACTGATACTCCAGGCCGCACTCCGAGAGACCCGCGAGCGTGTAGCGGAATTTCGCGATGAGCTGATTCTTCTTGTGCTTGCCGGACGCCATCTCGTGCAGGCGGTAACCCTGCATTGCGGTGTTACCGTCGAAGAGGTCGGCGTTGAAGTACTGGTACGTGGCCGAGCCGTAAAGATCCTCGGTCAGCTGGTAGCCCGCCCCGACGTTGAACATCCAGTACTTGAGGTTCCGGTCGTCGTCGGCCAGGCTGTCGAACGGCTTCCACTGGTAGCCCGTGACGCCGTTGACGGTGATGACCGGCGGGTTGCCGTAGATGTCGGCGGTCGAGTGGCCGGGGCTGTAGAAGTTCCGGTCGCCCGCGCAGTCCACTCCGCCCCCCGGGCAGTCGCCCGCCTGGAACGGCAGGTAGCGCGGATCGTTCATCCGGTTGTCCTCGTCCTTGATGTACTTGACCTTGCCGAAGAGGTCGATTCCCTTGCCCACCTCGATCACGTACTTCCCCTTGATCAGCGCGATGTGGGTCTTCTTGTCCTGGAACGGCGCGTAAGCCGACCGGAAGTTGTGGCCGACCCCGGTGTCGCCCTCGTGGGCCGCGAAGTCGGTGTCCTCGATCCCCCGGCTCGGATCGCCCCAGGCCTGCCAGTTGGTGTCGTAGGTGATGTAGGTGTACTCGCCCGAGATCTCGACCGGTCCCTTTGCGAGGACGGGCGTGACGGTGAATCCCTTCCACCCGATCGCGGTCTCGGCCATCGTCTCGTCGAAGTCGGTGAACTCGTTGTCGACGTTGATCGTGGCCACCTGGACGGCATTTCCGTCCCAGCCGCCGTAGCCGATCCGGGTGGGGTTGCCGCCGAAGACGCCGAACGCGGCGTTGGACGGCCCGGGGAAAGCGAAGGCGGCGTCATGTCCCTCGGTCAGGAGGACGTCCGTCTCGCGGCGCGCCGCCATCATGGAGGTGTATTCCGCCCCGATGAAGAAGCCCTCGAGGTTGAACGACAACCCGATCCCGAACGGGTCGTTCAGGTCGACGTTCGCCTTCCAGCTGTTGTCGTTGTGCCGGCCCGCGATGACCGGAGAGAACCCGGCCAGGCCGAAGGACCCCGGCGCGCCGAGATCCGGCGCGGAGTCGTGGCTGGAGTAGTAGAACGCGCCCCGGATGTCGACCTTCGGGCCGACGTGGATGCCGGTCTTCGCGCCGACGACGGTGTTCCGGAACCGCGTCCGGACGTTGCGGCCGTTGTCGAAGTTGCGGTCGGCCGCGTCGACTTCCATGTCGTTGACGTACTCGCCGATCCCGCCGAAGTCGAACATGGGCGTGACCGCGAACTTGAACTGCGCGCCATAGGCGGCGTCCGCGGCCGTGAACGTGCCGGTCGAGAAGTTCGGGCCCGCCCACAAGCGGGGAAGCGAAATGCGCGCGAGATCCCACGTGAGGCGCCGCCCTGCGGCGGAGCCCTGCAGCAGGAGTCCGGCTCCGTTGTCCCGGTCGATGTCTGTCTCTTATACACATCTCCGAGCCCACGAGACGGAGAGACTCATCG